>JBLFZD010000010.1:0-26036 GCA_047610085.1 Ilumatobacter sp.
ACTTCTTCGTCGGCCAGTGAGAACTCTCCAGCTTCGAGCGCCGCGAAAACTGGGGACTCAGCCGAACAGAAGCGTTCAAATTCTTCTGCCCACTCTTCGCTGGTGGGGTCAGCGCCGCCGAGGGCGTAACGCTCATGGCAGACAACTCCGAGTATCTCGTAGTCGGTGAGGCCACCGCCAGCAAGAGAGCCCTGCTGGGGCATGACACCAAGGGCGCCCGTGACGTGAGGGCCGCCGGGGCGGTCGGGGTTGCCCGGAATCTCGATGGCTGCCAGGTTGTATTCGCCGGTGCCCCAGTAAACGTAACGGAGCTGATCTTCGATGTTCGGGTAACTGTCGAGCACCTCGCCGCCCGAGAACGCGTATCCGACGCCGCCGCCGCCGTCGCCGCCGTGGCAGCCAGCGCAGGATCCGTACACCTCGGCGCCAAGACCGAGGGGGCCTTCGGCCTCGCCCACTTGCTCGGTGACGGAACGCACGTACATGAGGCCCCAAATGGGCATCAGGCCGAGGGTGGCCATTGCCCACCATGGAACCTTGCGGCGCTGCTTCGCTGCTGTCACATAGATGGGGTCGGGCCGAGGGGGCGGTTCGGCCGCGGGTGCGGGCGCGCCGGTGCGCGCTGGTGGGCCGCTCGCTCCTGCCGCTGCGGTCGCAGGCACGGAGGCCGCAATATTCGCGGGTGTCGTTGCGGGTGTCGACGCTGCGCCATCGGCTGCGTCGCCACTCTGGCCGATAGCGGAACGGCGCTCGCGCGACCGCTTCAGCAAGTGTTCGGGGATCTCAGTCACGATCCTGAGGATAGATGGCCGACGGCCTCACCGGAAACTCTCGGGCCACCTTTCCCTTTACGAATGTCACGCGAGAACTTGCGCACAACCTGGCGCGCGCTTACGAACGTTCTGCCAGACTTCGCCTCTACTGATCTCGCCAGTAGGATCAGGATCGGACTCATCCGTCCGTAGTACCGAGAAGAAGGAGCAACATCGCACCGATGATCGCCATCGATGTTTTTACATTGCCAGGGTTTAACCAGGCTTTCATTGTCTCCTTCCTTGGCGCGCTCGTGTCATCGCTGGCCATTGTCTGGTACGGCAAACGCCGCCCCAAGGGCACGCCCGTGTCGTGGGGCGAAGCCATGCTTGGCTCGACGTATGTCTTCGGCGTGCTCTTCCTCACCTACGGAATCATGCCGCACCAATTCATTGACCACGCCGACAAGAATCTTGGCTGGTCCCGCGACAAACTGATCTTTGGCCCGGGGGGAATCCTGAAGCCTGAGTCTGCTGATGGTTGGAACCCCATCACGTTGCAGTACGAAGCCATTCGCGACACCATCGTTGTCTTGCTCCACGCAATCTTCTTCGGCCTGCACATCTGGATTGCCATCTGGTGGCAAAAGCGTGGGGACAACGTCGTGAAGAAAGAACTTCCGACGTCGACCTACGGTCGCCCTTTGGTGAAGAAGGCCTGAACGGACTGCCATGACAAAGACTGATGCCAATCCGCCGATGATGCCGTACACCGACGATTACACGTTGGTGGAGGTGGACGCGGATTACTTGTCCAAGGCCGTGAAGCCGAAACAGTTCATCCACATTGATCAGTCCGAGTGCATTAGCTGCGAGGGATGTGTCGACATCTGCCCGTGGAAGTGCATTCACATGGTGTCGCTTGACGCAATCGAATCCGCTGTCGGCACCGAGCAGCCGGGCACCGATCCGTCCGATGCGTTCATGTTTACGATCGACGACGACATCTGTACTCGCTGTGCGCTCTGCGTCGACCGTTGCCCGACCGGCGTCATCATTCTCGGCAAGGCTGGCACCGCCACCGCTGTCGGCGACTATCACACCCGAACCAACAACCACGGCTACGGCTACGGCATGAGGCTCTGAGGAATTATGTCCAAGATTATCGATGACAAACCGAAGCCGACCATCGGCGACCGCGCCAAGGATGCAGTCGACTCGGTGCAAGGGAGCCAGGCCTGGAGTTCAGTCTTCCGACCCGGCTCGATCTTCCGTAAGGGCTACACCGACAGCCCGCGTAACCGCAGCTACGTCATTATGAACTCGGTGCTGTATCACCTGCATCCGGTCAAGGTGAAGCGCCACGCCGTCAAGGTGAGCTACACGCTCTGCCTCGGTGGCCTCAGCTTCTTCTTGTTCATCTTGCTCACGGTTACGGGCATTTTCTTGATGTTCTTTTACCGTCCCGAGACCACCGCAGCGTGGAACGACATCAACAACCTGCAGACCTCGGTCACGTTCGGGTTGCTTGTTCGAAATATGCACAGATGGGGTGCGCACCTCATGGTGCTCGCCGTGTTCCTGCACATGGCTCGAGTCTTCTACCACGGTGCGTACAAGCCACCAAGAGAGTTCAACTGGGTCATCGGCGTCATCCTGCTGATGCTGACCCTCCTCCTGTCGTTCACCGGTTACCTGTTGCCTTGGGATCAATTGGCTCTCTGGGCGGTGACCGTGGGCACGAATATGATGGGGTACACCCCGGTGTTCGGTCAGGAAGTGCGTTTCGTATTGCTTGGCGGTGCCGAAATTGGCGCCGAAACATTATTGAGGTGGTACGTCCTCCACGTACTGTTCCTGCCATTCATCATCGTCATCTTCATGGCGATCCACTTCTGGCGGGTACGTAAAGACGGCGGCATTTCGGGCCCGTTGTGATCCGCAACGTCCAACGGAACCGAAGAACTGTAAGTGAAGGGAATATTCGATGACTGAAATCCCAGAACACCTTTTGAAGCGAGCCGCTGCGGCCCGTGATAAGGCCAAGGAGCCAGAAGCCGCTGCACCTGCAGCGGAAGAAGCGCCGGCGACCGACAGCAGAATCCCTGCGCACCTGCTGCAACGCAGCAAGGCGGCGAAGACAGCTCAGGACGACGGGCCGTCAACTTCGGGCGGCGGGGGTGTCGCACTCGCTGAAAAGGTCGGTGCCGTCGTGGCTGCTGCGCCTGCCCAGGGTGGCGTTCCCATCGGTGCGGGCCCCGGCGGCCACACCCAACGTCTCCTCACCGTGGTGAAGAGCGGCACGATCCAAGACGTCAAGTCCGTGCCCGTCGACAAGGTTCACACGTGGCCGCACCTTCTGGCTGCGGAATTTGTCGCTGCGCTGGCGTGCATGGCGGTCACGTTCATCTTCTCGATCTTCGTGCATGCCCCACTCCTTGCATTGGCCAACACGAACCAGACGCCCAACCCATCGAAGGCTCCGTGGTACTTCCTCGGTCTCCAGGAACTCCTCGTCTACTTCCACCCGATGGTGGCTGGTGTGACCCTTCCTGGCGTCGGTGTGATCGCCTTGATTCTGACGCCGTTCCTCGACCGTAATCCCTCGAACAAGCCCGAGGACCGCAAGTTCATGACCTCGCTTTGGACGGTGCACTTGATGTTCTGGGCCGTCCTCGTGATGATTGGCTCGTTCTTCCGAGGCCCTGGCTTCAACTTCGTATTTCCGTGGGTCGAAGGCCTGTTCTTCGAGCTTTAAGGCAAAAGGACTTATTTTATGAGTAATGCAGTTGTAATTGCCCTTGTTGTTGGCGTCGTGGTCGTTCTGGCCGCCGTCAGCTTCTTCACCCTTGCTCGCCGTAGCGACGTGCGTGGCGCCGGGGCGCTCTCCGGCGAGACGCTCAATCGTGACTCGGCGAGCCGTAAAGAAGCGCGCGCTTTTGAGTCCGCTGCGACGTCCGGCGCAACCGATCGCTCAGCTGCGGTCGCGGAGGCTGAAGGCACCGCCGCTCGTGGCGCAGGAACCGCCTTGGTGTTGGTCGACGATGAGCCGGCCATTGTTCCGTGGGTGGCGCCCGACCCCGAAATGATCGGTGTTTCACGTCGTCAGTTCTTTAACCGTGCAACGGTCACGTTGATGACCGCTGGCCTCGGAACGTTTGCAGCTGCCGCGTTCGTTGCGTTCCTCTGGCCAACCGGTTCGGGTGGCTTCGGCGGCTCGGTTGCCGTCGGCAAGCTTGAGACCATCCGCGCCGGCATTAGCGGTGGTGGCGGGTTCTTCTACGCACCCGAGGCTCGCTCATGGATCACGGAGTACCCGTCTGAGGCGCTCCCGGTAGCTCGTACGATCTACCCGGCGAAAGTCCTGGTGGCGATGGAGGCCGGCATCGCGGTCATTAGCCAAAAGTGCCCGCATCTTGGCTGCCGCGTTCCCGAATGTCCCACGAGTCAGTGGTTCGAGTGCCAGTGTCACGGTTCGCAGTACAATCGTGTTGGCGAGAAGAAGGGTGGTCCGGCTCCTCGTGGCATGGATCGTCATCCAGCAACCATTTCGGCAGGCGGTGATGTCGTGATCGATACGAGCACCGTCGTTCCTGGCCCCGCTATTGGCGTCAACACCACCGGCCAAGAGGCTGAGGGTCCGCACTGCACAGGTGGAAGTCACTGATGATTGGTTTGACCACAACGTCGATCGCTGGAGTGGCGTTCGCTGTCATCCTGGTGGCGTTCATCGTCTATTCGCTCTTCAATGTGCGCGCTGGCCGTGCCGAGATCGGCTCAGAAATTGAGCTTGCTGCAAACCGCAAGAAGTATTACGACGATGAAATCCTCGAAGGCTCACGTCTCGAACGCGTACAACTCCTTGGCCTCGGTCTGCTGCTCATCTCGGTGATCGGCCTTCCCTTTTACTGGATTCTTGAGCCAGCCCGCCAGGCCGGTGCTCAAGAAGGCTGGGATAAGCGGTTCGCATCGTGGGGTTCCGAGCTTTTTGAACCCACTGCCGAAGGTGGTTTCAACTGCGCGGGTTGTCATGGCGGCATGAACGCTGTTGGCGGCGAAGCACCATTCACCGTCACCGACCCGGTCACGGGTGCAGTCGAAGCGGTGAACTGGAAGGCTCCCGCCCTGAACACGGTGCTCTACAAGTTTGATGAGTCGGAGATCGAGTTCATTTTGAACTACGGCCGTCCGTTCTCGCCGATGTCCCCGTGGGGAACCGTCGGCGGTGGCCCGATGACTTCGCAGAACATTGAGACACTGATCGAATATTTGAAGAGTATTCAGATCCCGCGTGAGGGTTGCCTCGAAGACGAACTCGGTGGCGAAGAGTACTACGACGTTGAGTTGTGTAGCTCGGGCATTCTGCCGGCCGACGATCGAGCCGACATCGAGCTGGCTGCTCGTCAGGCGATGGAAGCTGATGACATCACCTACGGCGAAGCACTGTTCAACCTCGAACTCGGTGCGGGGGCATACAGCTGCGCACGTTGCCACACGCTCGGTTGGAGCTATGGCGATCCGGGCGTCACTGGCCAGGGTGCCTACGGCTGGAACCTCACTGCAGGCTCGACGAACAGCCACTTTGCGACGGAAGATGACATGGTCAACTTCCTGAAGAATGGTTCTGAGTTCGGAAAGCAGTACGGTCTCAACGCACAGGGCAGCGGACGCATGCCCGGCTTTGGTTCGGTCCTGACGGACGAGCAGATCCGAGCTGTTGTCGAATACGTACGGAGTTTGTGAGCGAGATGAATTTGTTGGCATTTGGCTGGGATCCAGAACTTCGCGGTCTTCTGACGGTCGTCATCGGCGTTGTGATGCTCATGGGCAGCGTCTACATGATCATGGCGACCAACATGGGCTCCCGATTGGCGTTCCTTGTGGCTCTGGCCGGGTTCGCCGGGTGGATGATGCTTATGGGAGCGACCTGGTGGATCTACGGCATCGGCTTGCGTGGGCCCGATCCGTCGTGGCAGCCCGTAGCGGGTGCAACGATACTTCAAGACACCGACGCACTCCGTTCGGGCGGAGTGCTCGAAGTGCTTCCGACGGTGCCTGACGATGCGACCGCGGTCGATGAGGCCGCCGCCGTTGGAGTAGGGCTTCGCAACGAGGGCTTTATCGTCCTTGACACAGCGTCACCGGCGTTCGGACAGGCACAGGCTTCGGCCAGCACCTTCCTTGAAGCTGAGGGCGTGTTTTCGGCCGGTGGATACACCATCACCGACATTTACGACATCGGCGGCGACAGGTATCCAAAAATTGAAGCCGGCAATATTCCTGGGCTCACGAACGAATCGCTCGACTTCTTCGCCTTTCGGCACGAGCCGCATTACGTGCTCGCTGAAGCGGCTCCCTACGTTCAGGTTAGAACTGAAGCTGGACGGGCTCCGGTTTCGCCAACAATCGACGACACTCGTCAACGCCAATACGTCTACATGATTCGTGACCTTGGCGCTCGGCGCCAGCCCGCCGTTGTGCTGACGCTCGGCGGCGGCGCGATTTTCTTGTCGTTGTGTTACCTCTTGCACCGCCGTGAGCGCCATCTGCAAGAAAACCTGCAGTCCAAAGCTGTCGCGACCGCCTGATGGGTCAGTACCTGCCGATCGCTGTATTGATGCTCCTCGGCATCGTGTTCGGCGTGCTGAGCCTGTTCGCGTCCAAGATTCTTGGGCCCAGTCGCCCGTCGGCGGCCAAAGAAGCGCCATACGAATGCGGCATTGTTCCGAGCCGTGAGCCTCCGGAGCGTTTTCCGGTCAGCTTCTACATCGTTGCGATGCTGTTCATCATGTTCGATATTGAAATCATCTTCATGTACCCGTACGCCGTCTCGCGTGAAGCACTGGGCGCATCGGCCTTCTGGGCAGTGTTGATGTTTTCCGTCATTTTCTTCTTGACCTTTGTGTACGAAGTTGCACGGGGCGGTCTCGATTGGGGTCCGGTACAGCAGTATCGGAACCTACGTGATGAAGCCGACATGGTCGCTCCCGAACGAACGCTCGGCTCGACGATCCGTCGTGTCGGCACCGAAGGTCGCCTGGTGGTACCCGGCGACGAACCCACCGCAGCCGAAACCGCTGCATAAGGGAGATACGACATGGGCATCGTGAACGATGTGCTCGACGACGGACTGGGTGGCTTGACGCACAACGTCATCACCGGCAAGCTCGAAGATCTTGTCAATTGGTCGCGCTCGCGCTCGACCTGGCCTGCGTCCTTCGGACTTGCATGCTGCGCAATTGAGATGATGGCGACAGGCGGAGCGCACTACGATATTTCGCGCTTCGGCATGGAAGTGTTTCGGGCGAGCCCGCGCCAAGCCGACATCATGATTGTCGCCGGCCGCGTGAGTCAGAAGATGGCGCCCGTTCTGCGCCAGGTGTATGACCAGATGATGGAGCCCAAGTGGGTTATCTCGATGGGTGTGTGCGCAAGCTCGGGTGGCATGTTCAACAATTACGCCATTGTCCAGGGAGTCGATCAAGTCGTCCCGGTCGACGTCTATGCGCCGGGTTGCCCACCGACACCTGAAACCTTGATTCACGCCATTGAGCAGTTGCATGGTTTGATCGAGAACGAAGAAATTCTTCGTCGCCGCAAGGAAACCGGCATGGGCGCGAATCTTCATGTTCAGCACATCGATACGAGCGTCACTCCCGTCCTCCTCGGAACGAAGTCGTCATGAGCGACGAACCAGTGGTCACGCAGTTGCATGGCTGCCCGGTGACCCAGCCTCACGGTCAAGAAGTCATTCATCCATCCCGCGAGCAGTACCTCGACGTCGCCAAGGCGCTGGCGGATGAGGGCTACACCATGGCGCTTGATCTGTGTGGCGTTGACTATTTGTCGCACATGGGCCGCCCGCTTCCCGAGGGTGTTGTTCCGGAACGATTTGAAGTGGTCGTTCAACTTCTCGACATAGGCAATCGTCGCCGCACCCGGCTCCGCGTGCAGGTTTCGGAACGCGCCCCGACATTGGACTCGCTCTTCAACCTTCACCCCGGTACCGAAGCAGCCGAGCGTGAAACCTATGACATGTTCGGTATCGAGTTCGAGGGCCACCCGGATCTCACCAGGATCTTGATGCCAGAAGACTGGGTAGGTCACCCCCTTCGCAAGGATTACGACATCGGCAAGATTCCCGTGCAGTTCAAGGAGGCGAACGCCTGATGGCAACCACCGAAGAAGAACTCTCGAAGGAGACCCCGTCTTCGACCGCCGCCCCGGTGGCACCGTCGGAGTACGCCGTCTTCATTCCGAACACTGACGAGGGCAGCCAACTCCTGAAACCGCGCAGCCAGACCACAGCGCGGGAACTGATGCGTGAGGTGGGATCTGTGTTGCGCATGTCCGAGGCCGAAGCAGCGCTGCTCGGTGATTTACCGGATGACCCTGAAGAGGATCAGTCGATGATCATCAACATGGGTCCCCAGCATCCGTCAACGCACGGAGTGCTTCGTCTGATGCTCGAAATGCGTGGCGAAGAAGTGCTGCGTTGTAAGCCGATCATTGGCTACCTGCACACGGGTATGGAGAAGACGGCTGAGTCGCTCACCTACATGCAGGGCGGAACCAACGTCACGCGCATGGACTATCTGAGCCCGTTGAACAACGAGCTTGTGTTCTCGATGGCCACCGAGAAGTTGCTCGGTATCGATGAAGATATTCCGGACCGCGCGGTGTGGATCCGGATGCTGATGTCTGAATTGAATCGCATGTCGAGTCATCTGCTTTTCATGGCGACCAATGGCATGGACCTCGGCGCTGTGTCGATGATGATCTATGGCTGGCGCGAGCGTGAAGAAGTGCTTCGATTCTTCCAAGAGGTCACCGGCCTTCGGATGAACCACAACTACATCCGCCCGGGTGGCGTGGCAGCCGATCTTCCAGCTGGTTGGCGCGACGGTGTGATGCGTCTGCTCGACATGATCCCACCTCGTCTCGACGAGTACGACATTTTGATGACCGGTCAGCCGATTTGGCGTGAGCGGCTCCAAGGTGTTGGCGTGATCACCCCGAACGAGGCATTGGCCCTCGGTGCGACCGGACCGATTGTCCGTTCCACCGGTGTCCCGTGGGACCTCCGTCGCGATCTGCCATACATGCACTACGACAAGATGGACTTCGACGTGATCGTCGGTTCCTATGGCGATGCCTTTGACCGGTACGCCATTCGCCTCGCCGAAATCCGTGAATCGATCAAAATCGTGCACCAGATCCTCGAGCACATGCCCGAGGGTGACTACCGGATCCAAGACAAGAAGGTCACGCCACCGCCGCGAGCGCGAATTGATGAATCGATGGAAGCGTTGATCCACCATTTCAAGATCTTCACCGAGGGATTCAAAGTGCCCGAGGGTGAGGTGTACATCGGTATCGAAAGTCCACGCGGCGAAGTTGGCTGTTACATCGCGTCGGATGGTTCACCCAATCCGTACCGCATGCACATGCGCGACGCGTCGTTCACCAACATCCAGTGCCTCCCGCACATGATGCGTGGCGGCCTCGTTGCCGACGCCGTCGCGGTGATTTCGAGTGTTGACCCTGTCCTAGGAGGTGTCGACCGATGAGTCGTCTTACTGATTCCAACGTCCTGCTTGCGCACGACATCATTTCTCGTTACCCGCGCAAGAAGTCGGCGTTGATCCCATTGCTCCATCTTTCCCAGGAGCAAAACGGCTACGTCACCGAGGATGCAATGAAGCATCTTGCCGAGTTGCTCGACATCACACCAGCCGAGGTGTGGGGAACCGGCAGCTTCTACGAGATGTTTAAGTTTGAGCCGGTTGGCAAGTACGTCATCAACGTGTGCGGCACCATGAGCTGCGCCCTGATGGGTGCCAAGGACCTCCTTCATCATGCTGAAGCCACGCTCGGCGTGAAGGCCGGGTCGACCACCGACGACGGTTTGTTCACACTTGAGCACGCCGAGTGTCAGGCGGCATGCACCGAAGCGCCGACACTCCAGGTGAACTATCGACACAAGTATCGAGTCACCCATAGTGACTTTGACCAAATGGTTGACGACTTGCGCGCCGGCAAGCTCGATGACGAAATTCCGCCGCACGGCACGCTGGGCCGGAACCGCCAGCACATTCCCGCCGACAAGTTCGTTGGCGCTCCGGACCCTGATGACGTCACCGAGGGCCCGGCTTGGATCACGGTCAGCGTGGGAGACAACTGATGAGCACAGCGATCACTCGTGAGTACACGCCCGGTTTCTACGAAGGCGATCGACCCAAGCTGGTGACGTCGCGCTTCGAGTACGAAGACAGTCACACGATCGAGCGATACCTCGCCACCGGTGGGTACGACGGTCTGAAAAACGCGCTGGCGATGACCCCCGACGAAATGGCCGGTGAGGTGAAGGCCTCTACGCTCCTCGGACGGGGCGGCGCTGGATTCCCGGCTGGAGTGAAGTGGGGCTTTACTCCACAAGGCGTGTGGCCGCGCTACCTCGTGGTGAACGGCGACGAGTCGGAGCCCGGTACCTACAAAGATCGCCTGCTGATGGAGCGCGATCCTCACCAGCTCATCGAAGGCAGCCTGATTGCGTGTTACGCCGCCGGGTTGTCGCAGTGCTTCTTGTACGTGCGTGGCGAGATGGCGCTGGCGCACGAACGGATTGCGCAGGCGCTCAATGATGCCTATGCCGCTGGCTATGTCGGCAAGAACATCATGGGAACCGAGTTCAGCGTTGACGTCATGCTGCATATGGGTGCTGGCGCGTATGTCGTCGGCGAAGAGACCGCCCTCATCGAGTCGCTCGAAGGCGAGCGCGGTATGCCCCGCCTGAAGCCGCCGTACTTCCCGGCAGCGGTTGGGCTCTACGGTCAGCCGACCATCGTCAACAATGTGGAGACCTTGGCGAATCTGCCGTTTATCGCCACGGAGGGTTCGGCTGCGTTTACCGCAATCGGAACAGAAACGTCACCCGGTACACGCATGGTGGCCATCTCTGGGCACGTCAAGCGTCCCGGTGTATACGAGATCGTCAACGGCTCAACGACGTTCCGCGACATCATCTATGGCGACGAGTTCTGCCAGGGCATCCTGAATGACAACGACCTGAAGGCGTTCGTACCCGGTGGCGGTTCGGCACCATGGTTCGTCGAAGATCAGCTCGACATTCCCTTCGAAGGGCGTCAAGCGGGCGCTGCTGGTTCGATGCTCGGTTCCGGAGCGGTGATGGTGATGGACTCCACGACCGACATCCCCGAAGCTGCACTCACGCTCACCAAGTTTTACGCCCACGAATCATGTGGCAAGTGCGTGCCGTGTCGCGAAGGCGGCACATGGTTGTTGCGCATCCTCGAACGGGTTTGCTCGGGTCATGGCACCGACGCCGACCTGGCTCAGATCCTCGAAATCGGTCAGACCATCTGCCCCGGCGACATGCCGCACGCCTCCAGCGAACGACTCGGCCTCGAGGCCGTACCGTTCCCATATAAAATGACGACCATCTGCTTCGTCGGGCCGTCGGCCTATGCTCCGTTGCACTCTGCGTTGACACTGTTCCCCGAAGAATTCGAGGCCAAGGTCACTGCAGCCCCGAAGCGTATTTCGATCCCTGTAACGGCAGCACCATGAGCGAAGACACCACGACCGAACCCGACCCGGTCGAAGAGACCGTCGACGCAGTAGTTGAATTAGAGCCGGACCCCAACGTCGTTCAGGTCACCCTGAACGGTCGTGAGATCGAGGCTCGCAAGGGTGAACTCGTCATCGCCGCGGCCGAACGTCACGACACCTACATCCCGCATTTTTGTTATCACCCGAGAATGAAGTCGGTTGGCATGTGCAGGCAGTGTTTGGTTGAAATCGATACTGGACGGGGCATGCAACTGCAGCCGTCTTGCATGATCACTGTTTCGCCTGACATGAAGGTCGAGACCGAATCGCCAATGGCAAAGCGTGCTCAAGAGGGCATGATCGAGATGCTCTTGGCCAACCATCCGCTCGACTGCCCGGTCTGTGACAAGGGTGGCGAATGCCCGCTCCAAGACCAGGCGTTTAGCCACGGCCCCGGCGAGTCGCGTTACCTTGAAGAGAAGCGCCACTACGAAAAGCCGATCCCAATCTCGGATCTGGTGCTGCTTGATCGTGAGCGTTGCATCCTCTGTGACCGTTGCACCCGCTTTGCTGATGAGGTCGCCGGAGACAAGCTGATTCACTTCACGCAGCGCGGCAATGAAACCCAGGTGATGACCTTCCCTGACGAGCCGTTCGCCTCGTACTTCTCCGGAAACACCGTACAAATCTGCCCGGTTGGCGCCCTCACCGCAGAGCCGTACCGTTTCAAGGCGCGGCCGTGGGACCTGGCGCAAGAAGAGTCCACGTGCACGTCGTGCTCGGTGGGTTGCCGTGTAGTGGTGCAGTCGAGTCGTGACGAGATCCTCCGCTACCAGGGAGTCGACTCCGACCCCGTGAATCACGGCTGGCTTTGCGACCGGGGTCGTTTTGATTTCGAAGCCATCAATTCCGAGCATCGCCTCACGGACCCGATGGTCAACACCGCCAGCGGGCTCACCGCGACGTCGTGGCACGCTGCTCTTTCGGCAACTGAAGGTCTGATTCGCGAAGCGATCAGTGTTGCTGGCCCCGATTCGATCGGTCTTCTCGGCGGCGCCCGAGGAACCAACGAGGATGCGTTTGCCTGGGCTCAGCTTGCCGATGCACTCGGCATCCAGCGACGCGATGCCCAGTTTGGCGACGGCCTTCCCGCTGCCGTGCTCGGCCTCAACCGGGCGACCATCGACGAAGCGGCGAACGCCTCTACGATCGTGCTTCTCTCCGGTGACATTAAGGAAGAGTTGCCCGTTCTGTACTTGCGTCTTCGTGACGCTGCTGTCGAGAAGCGATCGGTCATCGTCGAGTTCTCGAGCGTCGACACCGGGTTGACCCGCTACGCAAAACACAGTGTCCGTCACCAACCGGGCCTGCAGGTCGATGCGGTCAATGAGACCGCTGAACTCCTTGGGGGCGACGACCTTGTTGTTGTCGTGGGCCGCCAGAACCTCGCTGAGTCCGCGGACGAAACCATGGCGGCACTCGCTGCAGTGTTGGCAATCAACCCGAACGCAAAGGTGCTGCCGGCCCTACGCCGTGGCAATGTCGTCGGTGCGCTCTCGGTTGGTATGGCTCCCGCTGATCCTGCCCATGATGGTCTGGCCACTTTGCAGGCCGCAGCGTCAGGCAAGCTTGAGCTGTTGATTTTGCTCGGTGCTGACCCGATCAACGATTGTCCCGATGCAGATCTGGCTCGTCGCGCTTTGGCCGGTGCTCGGCGGATCGTTTCCATCGATACGCATCCGAGTGAATCAACCAAGCTCGCAGACGTGGTGCTCGCTGCTGCAGCCTTCGGTGAGAAGGCCGGTACCACCACCAACCTCGAAGGTCGGGTCTCGACGGTGTCCGACAAGGTCACCACGACCGGCACGGCTCGTCCAGACTGGATGATCGCCGCCGAGCTCGCAGTGATGCTCGATATTGAAGGCGCCTTGGTCGAGGTGACCAGTGTCGAAGAAGTCACTACTGCCATCGCCGCCCAGGTTCCGGGCTTTGCGGGGGTCACGAACGAGGCGCTCGCCGCCGACAGCAATGGTGTGCTCGCCAGTCTTCCCGCAGCGCCGTTGCCCGCAACCAATCACGTGGCGTCGCAGCGCAACAGCTACGACCATCGCCTGGTGGTCAGCCGCAAGCTCTACGATCGGGCGATCGGTACGGCCATGTCTCACTCGATTGCGAAGCTCGCACCAGGAGCCGGTGCTCATTTGCATCCTCTTGACGTCGATGCACTGGGCGTCGCCGATGGAACCGACGTCAAGCTGATCGGCCAGAAGTCCTCGGTGATCTTGCCGGTTGTCGCCAACCCGAGCGTGCCTCGCGGCGTCGTGTGGGCGCCGTTCAACCAGGGTGGCGGCTCGGTCGAAGATCTGATCGATGCTGCTGCAGTAGTGACCGACGTCAAGATCGAGGTCGTGTGATGACGCCGGCTTCGTTCGAGGGCATGCTCGCAATCGATCCGCTCGGCACCGGTGGGCTTTGGTGGAAGCCGTTGGTCATCATGTTGATCAAGGTGCTGCTCATCTTTGGGATTGCGCTCGTTGCGACGATGTTGATGATCTGGGGCGAACGCAAAATCGTGTCGGGCATGCACAACCGCATCGGCCCGAACAAAGCGGGCCCATTCGGCATCTTGCAGTCGCTTGCCGATGGCATTAAGGCGTTCTTCAAAGAGACGTTCAGCCCGTCGAATTCTGACCCGTTCATTTACCGGCTCGCGCCGTACTTGATGTTCGTGCCGGCCTTCTTGGTCTGGTCGGTGCTCCCGCTCGGTGGCGATTTCACCAACGGAAACGACGGAACCGTCACCATTTGGGGCGAGACCACCCGAGTGCAACTTGCCGACCCGCCAATCGGCATCCTGCTCGTTCTCGCAATGTCGTCCATTGCGGTGTACGGAGTGATGCTTGCTGGCTGGGCATCGGGCTCGAAGTACCCGCTTCTCGGAGCGGTTCGCGGCTCGGCACAAATGGTTTCTTACGAGGCAGCGCTCGGCCTCAGCCTCGCCTCCGTCTTGCTGATGAGCGGAACCCTGTCCACGGCTGGCATCGTCCAGAGTCAGGGCAGCTTCGCCAACTGGAACATCGTGGCGACCGGGATTGTTCCATTCGTGATCTTCATGATCGCGGTCACTGCAGAACTGAACCGACCGCCGTTCGACCTCGTCGAAGCCGAGCAGGAACTGGTCGCTGGCTTTAACACCGAATATGGCGGGATCAGCTTTGCTCTCTTTTTCCTCGCTGAATTCATGAACCTCATCACGATGTCGGGCATCATCGTCACGCTGTTCCTCGGCGGCCCGCAGCCGATCGGTGGCATTAATATCCCGATCATCCCGGGCGCCATCGAAGGCACTGTCTGGTTCGTACTCAAGCTGCTCGTCTTCCTGTACATCTACGTTTGGTTGCGAGCCACGCTGCCACGCCTCCGCTACGACCAGCTGATGGATCTTGGCTGGAAGGTGCTGATTCCGATTGCACTCGGGTGGTTCTTGTTGCTCGCTGCATTGCGCGAGTTCGGACAGGCTGATGATGGAGGCCGCGACGTTGCGGCAAGCATCACAGTCACCGCGGTCTGTGTCGTCCTCGGCGCTATTGCGGTCGGGGTGTTCTCGTTTGCCCTGCGGGTCAGCAACCGAAACCGAATGTCGCAGCCGATTGAGGAAGGGGCACCCGTCTGATGGGTTACTTCGAAGGATTCGCTATCACGATGCGTCAGCACCGTCTTTTCGGCGGAAAGCGTGTCACCACCGAGTACTCGGGCGGCCGTAAGGCCAAGAAAAAGGGTGACACGAGCAGTGACGTCAAGGGCGATGAGAAGATCGCGAAGCCCGAGCGACTCCACGGCCGCCACGTGCTCAACCGGTACGAAGACGGCATGGAGAAGTGCATTGGCTGTGAGCTGTGCTCCGGCGTGTGCCCAGCGGACTGTATTCACGTGCGCGGTGCCGACAACGATCCGGTCAACCCGACATCGCCAGGCGAGCGGTTCGGTTACATCTACGAGATCAACTACTTGCGCTGCATTCACTGCGACTTGTGTGTCGAGGCGTGTCCCACCGAGGCAATCACCGAGTCGAAGCTGTTTGAGTTTTCGTTTACGAATCGTAAAGACGCCATTTACACCAAGGCCGAGCTCGTCGTTGATGACGAAGGTATGCCGAAGAAAATGCCGTGGGAAGACTGGCGTGACGGAGACGACCTGCTGACCTCCGGCTGGATGCGTGCCACGTCGCCATCCGGAGATGCCACATTTGAAGGCGAAGTCGGTTGGAGTGCCGAGTTGGGGCACGGAATTCGTGCGCCCGAGCCAGCTCAGGCAGAGCGAGACGAGTCGAAGCGCGATGTCTCGGTTCGAGTGGTGAAACGATGATTGCCGCGAGCCCACTCGAGTACGTCGTCTTCGTGGCCGCAACAATCATGATGCTGGGCGGCGGCATCGGTGTGGTCTCCTTTCGGAACCCGGTCCACTCAGCGCTGAGCCTGGTCCTCACGCTGTTTGGCGTCGCCGTGCATTTCGTTGCTCAAGAAGCTCACTTCTTGGCAGCGGTTCAGGTCATTGTCTACGCCGGCGCCATCGTGGTGCTGTTCTTGTTCGTCATCATGTTGCTCGGTGTTGACAAGTCGGTCGATCTGTCGATCGAGCCCATCGCAGTGCAACGTCCCTTGGCCGCGGTGATGAGTATCGGTCTGGTTGGCCTAGTCACCGCTGCGGTGCTCAAGGCCGGAGATGCCATCGGTACGGTTAACCAGGGCACCGGGATCGACGTCGCATTCGTCGAGACCGACGGGACCGGCCAGCTGACTACCGCATCAGCGGCCAGTACCGACAGCAACATCCAGCAGTTGGCTGTAAATCTCTACACCGACCATCTACTCGCATTTGAGCTCACGTCGGTTCTCCTCATCGTCGCTGTTGCCGGTACGGTGCTCCTGACTCGCAAGTGGCCGAAAGCTGATGCTGCATGATCGCCGCTATCGAACCAACCTGGTACTTGATCGTCGCGGCGATACTGTTCGCCATTGGCGCGTTTGGACTTCTCGTTCGTCGAAATCCCTTGCAGATGTTCATGTGCATCGAGTTGATGCTCAATGCAGCAAACCTCACCTTTGTTGCCTTGGCGACCAGTCTCGGCGACATCAATGGCCAGACCGCAGTGTTCTTCGTGCTCGTCGTCGCTGCTGCTGAAGTGGTGGTCGGACTTGGCATCCTGGTGTCGGTCCTGCGCCGACGTCCTGGCGCTACTGCCGACGACCTGGCAACATTGAAGGGTTAGGTCGAAAATGTCGGAACACAGAGCCCCCAAAGCAGCCGCGCCCGTAGTTGCCTCCAAGTCCTTCACTGGAGAGTCTGAATAATGGTTGAACTTGTCTGGCTGATTCCCGCGTTCCCGCTTCTGGGATTCTTGACCATTTTGATCGGTGGCCGCAAGCTCGGCGAGCCGTTCGCTGGTCTCTTTGCTACCGCAATGGTCGGCGCGTCGTTCATCGTGGCGGCACTCGTCTACTTCGATCTCCTGAGCATGGACGAAGCTGAGCGGTCGCACACCGAGACCTTGTTCTCATGGGTGCCCGTCGGCGACTTGCAGATCGATATGGCTTTCCTGGTCGACCCGTTGTCGATCACGATGTGCTTGTTTGTAACGGGTATCGGCTCGCTCATCCACCTGTACTCCATCGGGTACATGCACGGGGACGCCAAGTTTTCGAAGTTCTTCCTCTACTTGAACTTGTTCGTCCTGTCGATGACGCTGCTTGTGCTCGGTTCGAACCTGCTGGTCACGTTCCTCGGTTGGGAAGGTGTGGGGACGTGCTCGTACTTCCTCATCTCGTTCTGGCACACCAAGGAGGCGAACGCGAGTGCTGGCAAGAAGGCCTTTGTCACCAACCGCATTGGTGACTTCGGCGTGATGCTGGCGATGTTCCTTGCGTTCGGTGCCGTTGGTTCCCTCGACTACGCAGTGATCAACGACTCGGCACTCGCTGGCACGCTCACCACGGCCACAGCTACCGGCATCGCTGCGTTGCTGTTCCTTGGAGCTGTCGGCAAGTCGGCCCAGCTTCCGCTGTATGTGTGGCTGCCTGACGCAATGGCCGGCCCAACACCGGTGTCGGCCCTGATCCACGCGGCCACCATGGTCACCGCTGGCGTGTACCTCATGGTCCGTGTGAACCCGGTGCTCGGAGCGGCTGCCGACTGGGTTCCAATGCTCATTGCCTGGACCGGTGCGATTACGGCGCTGTTCGCCGCAACCATTGCGTTGGCGCAGAACGACATTAAGAAGGTGCTCGCCTACTCGACGGTGTCGCAGCTTGGCTACATGTTTCTCGCCGTTGGTACCGGGGCCTACGTCGCAGCGATCTTCCACATGATTACCCACGCCTTCTTTAAGGCGCTGCTGTTCCTCGGTTCCGGCTCGGTGATCCACGGCATGAACGACGAGCAGGACATGCGCAAGATGGGCAAGCTCTTCAAGCTGATGCCGATCACCGCATCGACGTTCATCGTTGGCTGGCTGGCTATCGCGGGCGTACCGCCATTCGCCGGGTTCTGGTCAAAGGACGAAATCCTGCTCTTTGCTGCGGCCGAAAGCCCGTTTCTCTACGTGATCGGCATCGTCACGGCCATCCTCACCGCCTTCTACATGACCCGCCAGGTTGTCATGACCTTCTTTGGCGAGCAGAAGTGGGGCAGTCTGGCGAACGAGGCCGAAGCAGCTGAACTCGAGGTTGTCGAAGACGCCGAGCCCATCGAAACGCATGGTGCGCACGGCGAGTTCAAGCCCCACGAGTCGCCACCGTTCATGGTGATTCCACTCGTAGTGCTTGCTGGCCTGTCCATCCTCGGTGGCATTATCCAGTTGCCGTCGCTCGGGATCATCCCAAAGAATGCCCAGCACAAGTTGCTCGACTGGCTGTATCCGATTGTCGAATTCGAAGGTTCTCCTGTTGCGGGCATCGGCGAGGCGCACATCGATGGCACGTGGGCCTACGACAACAAGGTCCTCCTGATTTTCGTTGCCATCGCCTGCTCGTTGATCGGCATCGCGGCGGGCATCGCGATCTATCAGCGCAAGTTGGCCAAGCCGATTGAGCCGGCGCTCTTTGAGCGTGGCTGGGGTTACGACGCGGCCATCTCGTGGTTCATGGGTAAGCCGGGACGCCAAGGCTTTCAGGCGGTTGCCGACGGCGATGGCAAGATCATCGATGGTGCAGTCAACGGTGTCGCCACCGCCGTCCGTGAAACAGGCGGTCAGATCCGTAAGGGTCAGACCGGCTACGTACGTCAATACGCCGGGGTGATCGGCATAGGTGTCGTCCTGCTCCTCGGTTGGTTCGTCGTGATTCGAGGAATTCTGTGATGTTTGCTGCTGAAGCCGCCCAATCTGGGGCTGGGTCCTTCCCGTTGTTATCGGCGCTCATATTTGTGCCGATGATCGGTGCGCTAGCGATTCTGCTCACGCGGTCAAGTCGCCCTGAGTACGCCAAGCTCATCGCGTTGATGTTCTCGGTGGCGACTGGTGCAATGTCGCTCTGGATGCTCAAGGAGTTCGATCAGAACGATTCTGGGTTCCAGTTTGTTTCGCAACACACTTGGATTGAGCAATGGGGGATTGGTTGGCACCTTGGTGTCGACGGCATCTCGCTGTTCCTTGTGGTGCTCACCGGGCTGTTGTTCCCGCTGGCGATCGTGGGCATTGACCCCCATCACAACGAGAAGCCATATCTCGCATGGTTGCTGATGCTGCAAGCCGGTGTGATGGGCTCGTTCTTGTCGCTTGACCTCTTCTTGTTCTTCTTGTTCTTCGAGATTGTGCTCGTCCCGATGTACTTCTTAATCGGGGGATGGGGCTACGAGGATCGCGAGTACGCAGCCACGAAGTTCTACCTGTACACGTTCCTTGGGTCGGCCTTCATGCTTGTGGCTCTCATTGCCACAGCGATGCTGGCCCGAAACGATCTCGGTCGCGTCACGTTCGACCTCGTTGAGATCGCCGAGGGTTCCAACTTCGCTGCCTCCACTGGGCGATGGCTGTTCTTTGGCTTTGCGATCGCCTTCGCAGTGAAGGTTCCGATTTTCCCGTTGCATACCTGGCTGCCTGACGCGCACACCCAAGCGCCCACCGCTGGTTCGGTTGTGTTGGCCGGTGTGATGCTCAAGCTCGGGACGTATGGCTTCTTGCGGTTCGGTCTCTATCTGTTCCCTGAGGCTGCGGTGTGGAGCCGGTCGCTCTGGCTCACCCTTGCCGTCATCGGGATCATCTATGGCGCCATCGCTGCGACGATGCAGAAAGACCTCAAGCGGCTGGTCGCGTATTCGTCGATTGCTCACCTCGGTTTCATCGTGCTCGGCACGTTTGCGTTCACGACGCAGGCGATCAGCGGCTCTGTCATCCAAATGGTGAACCACGGCGTCTCGACCGGCGCGCTGTTCTTGCTTGTCGGCATGATCTACGAGCGTCGTAAGACCCGCCAAATCGATGAACTCGGTGGCATCCAGAAGGTTGCACCGATCTTCGCGGCTGGCTTCATGATCGTGATGCTCAGCTCGATCGGCGTTCCCGGCTTGAACGGCTTTGTCGGCGAGTATCTGATCCTGATCGGTTCGTTCCAGACCGCTCGCTGGTGGACGGTCGTCGCGACGGCCGGTGTGATCCTCGCTGCGCTATACCTGCTGTGGGCATACCAGCGGGTCTTCCACGGCGAGCCTGACGACGACAACAAGACGTTCCCTGAACTCAAGTTGAAGGAAGGCCTCGTCCTTCTTCCGTTCATTGTGACCATCGTGTTCACCGGTGTGTACCCCAAGCCGCTGCTCGACCGAATCGAGCCCAGCGTCGATCGCTTGGTGGCCCACGTCGCAATGAACAGCGACGTCGATCCCGACCCGGACTACACCACCCAGCGCGGCGAGTTTGAGCCTGAGCATGGGGACGACGAAGGCCATGACGAAGAAGGTGAGGGCTGATGAACCTCTTAGCTCAAGCTGAGGCCGTCGCGGCGAACCCCGAAATCGGCTGGTTCGCGCTGTCGCCACTGCTGATCCTCGTGAGCGGTGCTCTGGCCATGTTGGTCATCGGCGCACTGACCCCGCGGTGGCCGAAGGGCCTCTATGCATTTGCATCCGCGCTTACCGCCGGCGCAACCGGTGTCATGGCGATGGTCCTGTGGGATGACATCAGCGATACCGGTGCCCAGACGCTGGTTGAGGGTGCGCTTGCGTTCGACACGTTCGCAATGTGGTCGACGATCACGATCTCGCTTGCTGTGGTGCTCGTGTCGTTGCTCACCGACGAGTTCATCCGCGACACGCCGAACGACGGGCCGGAAATCTACGCGCTCTACCTCGTCGCGGCTGCTGGTGGCATCGTCATGGCTTCGGCCAACGACTTGATCGTGCTGTTCCTCGGCCTAGAGACCTTGTCACTTGCGCTGTACGTGCTGGCTGCCTCGAACCGTCGCAGTGATGAGTCGGCCGAGTCGGGCCTGAAGTACTTCATCCTCGGCGGCTTCGCTTCAGCCTTCTTCCTCTACGGGATCGCTCTTGTTTACGGCGGCACCGGTACGACGAACATCGGCGAGATGGTCACCAACGTTGCCAGCAACGCCAACCTCGACAACGACGCGCTCACGCTTGCAGGTATCGCGCTCCTCATCGTTGGGCTCGCCTTCAAGGTCGCAGCCGCGCCGTTCCACATGTGGACGCCCGACGTCTACCAGGGGGCTCCATCACCGGTCACGGCCTTTATGGCATCGGCTGGCAAGGTTGCCGCTTTTGGCGCAATCGTTCGAGTGCTGGTGTCCGGTCTGCCGAGTTTCCGTGACGATTGGCGACCGATTATCTGGGTGCTCGCCGTCCTGTCACTTGTCGTCGGCTCATTCCTCGCCGTGGTGCAAACCAACGTAAAGCGGATGCTCGCCTATTCATCGGTGAGTCACGCCGGCTTCCTGCTCGTCGGCGTCGAAGCTGCGGCTCACACCGCGGGTGAAGCAGATCAGGGCCTTGGGATCCCGTCGATTCAGCTCTACTTACTGCTTTACGCCGTCTTGGTCATTGGTTCGTTTGGTGTGGTCACGGTGGTGGCTGGCGACGACGACGCAACACTCGAATCGTTTAGGGGTCTCGCCAAGCGCAAGCCGCTTCTCGCTGTGGCCTTCACGGTCTTCTTGCTTGCGCAGGCTGGCGTCCCATTTACCTCGGGCTTCATTGCCAAGTTCGGTGTCATTCAGGCAGCGGTCAGCGAAGAGAGCTACGCGATCAGCATCATTGCGATGGTCGCCGCGGTTGTTGCGGCGTTCCTGTACCTGCGGATCATGGTGAGCATGTGGCTCCACGATGCCGACGATGACGCACCGGCGGTGAGCGTGCCGTTCTCGGCGGGTCTCGCGATCGGATTTGCAGCGCTCTTTACGCTGTCCGTGGGCCTCTACCCGAGTTGGCTCATCGACCTGTCTGACTCGATCACGCTGATCCGCTGAGACACGCGGCCCGCGCAGCCGTGAAGTTCGATGTGGATCTGCCCGCCGTGAGGGGGCATGATCGTGTCATGACCAAAGCGAACGACGTGTACGACGCGATTTTGGAGATGCGACGAGGCAACGGCGCAGTGGTGCTGTTGACCTATCGCGGCGATTGGTGACCATATTGCTGTGGCCAGCTCGTGCGGTTGGCATCGGTGAGTGATCGTCTGCATCATGCAGGCGGAGAAGTGATTGCGATCAGCGTCGATGATGATGTTCGTGCCGCGGCGATGTTTGAGCGGTGGCCGACTCCTCACGTGCTGTACGTCTCGGACCCCGGCGGTGAAAAGTACCTCCAGCCGTTAGACATGTGGAACCCCGTTGAGCGCGGTGGTATTGCGCTGCCCGGCTTGTTCGTGATCGACCCGGATGGCAACGAAGTCTTCGGGTACCGAGGCAGTGATTTCGCCGACAGGCGCCACGACGACGACGTTTTCGATGCGCTCGAAGCCCTGAATCTGGATGCTATCGATCCACCTGCGGGCGGCCCGGTGGCTGCCGACCGCGGGGTCGAACAGAAGGGTGCGTTCACCCCGAAGCTCTTCGGTCCGTACTTCACGGGCAACAAGTTCGCTGGCATGGCGATCGCCATGCGCGCTGAAGGTGAGGAGGCAAAGCGCTTGGGGCATGAGCATCGGCAGATGTCAGAGGCGATGCTCGATGCGTGGAAGCAGATGAACGTCTGATGGTCGTGCGGTGAGCGACGACCCATCGAGCGGACTCGCTGGCGAGTCGGACGCGTCCCCCGAGCAGATCGCCGGCTACTACGACGATTGGGCCGCCAGCGGAACGTACGACGGCGATGTGTCGAGCTGGGGCTACGAAGCACCGGAGCGCGTGGCTGCGATGGTTGTTGCTCACGGGCGGCCCGGGGAGGTGCTCGATGCCGGCTGCGGAACCGGACGGGTGGGAATCGCACTTCTCGCCGCCGGTATCGTCGACATTGTCGGGGGTGACTTCACGCCAGCGAGCAACGAGGCCGCGCGCTCGCTTGGCGTGTATCGATCCGTTGACCAGCTGGACCTGAACAGCCCGCTTGCTTTTGCGACAGACCGATTCTCGGCGGCGGTGAGTGTGGGCGTGTTCTCGTACATCGCCGATACTGCGGCGGCTGTTGGAGAGCTCGTGCGAGTGGTCCGACCAGGCGGAGTCGTGATCTTCACGCAGCGAACCGACATCTGGGCCGAGCGTGGCGACGCATCGGTGGTGCAGTCGTTCGTGAACAGTGGGGCCTGCACCGCTCATGTCTCCGAACCGTCGCCGTATCTTCCCGGCCATCGAGAATTCGGTACCGACATCGGCGTCATCTATACGACACTGGAAGTTCTGAATTGAGCCTCGACACGTTCGACCTGTCTCCGTTTTCGACGGGGGAGACGCTGCCGTCGGTCGTCGCAGCCGAGATTGCCGCCGCGGTCGATGCAACCTTGCAGTCCACCGGTTTTCTCCTGGTGACCGGCCACGGCATTCCCGACGGTGTGAGGGATACATATTTTGATGCGATGCGTCAGTTCTTCGCTCTTCAGCAAGTGGAGAAGGAAGCGATCGCGATCGGCAAGTCCAAGGTGCACCGCGGCTACGTCGGCTTCGCAACCGAGACGTTGGAAGGGGCCCTCGCCGGCGTCGAAGACACCGTAGGAGAGCAGCTCGCTGGTGATATGAAGGAGACCCTCGACACGGGAAATGAGGGTGGGCTCGACGACCCAGAAGTTGCCGCCGGCACACCCCTGCACGGACCCAATCAGTGGCCCAGTCTCCCGGGCTTCCGCGAGGCGGTCGAGACATATCGCGCAGCGATGCTGGAGGCAGCATTACGCATGCAGCGCGCACTGTCGATGGCGCTCGGCCTCGACCCCGACTTCTTTGGTGAGCGCCCCGGGCAGACGATGTATCACCTCCGTCTGATCCATTATCCGTCAATGGAAACGCTCACGCCTGAACCCGGACAGCTTGGTTGCGGGGCACACACCGACTACGGCACGCTCACCCTGCTCGCCGACGACGGGAACGGTGGTCTGCAGGTGCGCCAGCGTTCGGGGGAGTGGGTTGATGTCTCGGTTCCCGAGGGGCACCTCGTGGTGAACCTTGGCGATCTGATGGCAATCTGGACCAACGACCGATGGATATCGAACCCGCATCGCGTCGTGAACCCTCCTGGAGTGGATCGCTACTCGTCACCATTCTTCGTGACCCCGCCGTTCCACCTTGAGATCAGTTGTTTGATCGATGACCAAGTTCCCAAGCACGAGCCGATGGTGTCTGGTCCGTACCTTCTCTCTCGCTTCGATGGCACGCACGCCTACCGAAACGAATTACTCGAAGAACACAACCGCGGCTCCTCCTGAGGCGACCCAAACAGGGTGAAGAGTGTGCGAGCCTGGGCTCATGAAGTCATTCGGTATTCCAGAAGGCATCCATCAGTACGTTCTCGAACATTCGAATCCGTCTGTTGACGACGTGTCTGGTCGCCTTTCGGTGATGACTCAGGAACGATTCGGCGGCCGCTCGCGGATGAACATCGGCGATGATCAAGGCAGATTCCTCCAGATGATGGTGTCGATGGCGAGCGCTACGACCGTCGTCGAAGTTGGCACGTTTACGGGAATGTCAGCCCTGTGGATCGCTCGGGGGCTCGCTCCCGGAGGCCAACTGATCTGCTTCGAGCTCGTCGACACCTATGCCGAAACGGCAAAGGATGCGTGGCAGGAGGCCGGGGTCGCCGATCGTATTGAGACTCGCTTCGGCCCGGCGGCCGAGAATCTCGCGCTACTTCCGTGTGAACCGCACATCGACCTCGCCTTTATCGATGCCGACAAAACTGGATACCGCAGCTACCTCGATCTGCTGCTGCCGCGGATTGTCGACCGCGGCGTGATTCTGGTCGACAATGTGCTGTGGTCGGGCCAGGTGATCGACCCTGCCGACAACTCGGACGACACCGTGGCACTGCGCGAGTTCAACGACCATGTCGCACAACGACCCGACTGTGATGCGGTCATCCTGACCATCGGCGATGGCATCACGATGATCACGCCGCGCCGTGGCTGATCCCGCGTGTGAGCCAAACTCGTTGGGCTCGGCCTATTCGTCGAGGTGCTTCAACACTGAGATGAGCCCCGTGTAGTGGTCCAGGTGTTGAGCGACTCTTGATGCCCGATCCTCGTGCAGGAAGAATCCGCACCTACATGAGTACAAACAAGCGCCGGCGGCATAGGGACGTGCTCGCCGGTCTTCGATCCGAGGCGACCGACCTCGACTGGTCGTTCGGCGATGGCGAGCTCGTGTCGGGCCCCGGCGAGGCGTTGGTGATGGCGATGCTGCGCAGCGATGTCAATACTGAACTCACCGGTTCCGGCGCGGCGGTCGTCGCTTCCCGAACTTGCGGGTGGGGCCGAGTAAACCCAATCGCCCGCAGACGGCTGCACGCGCTGCTTAGATCACGACGTCGGTGATCTCATCCGCCACGGCCTTTTCACTGCGGAGTTCGGCGAACACGTTCGGCGGTTCGCTCCACGGGTCGCGCAACGTACCAGCTTCGGCTGATGTGATGGCTTGCCACACCCGTTGGCTCGTGCACGGCAAGTCGATGTGGCGCACACCGAGGTGAGCGAGTGCGTCGATGACCGCATTTTGCACGGCAGGGGTTGACCCGATGGTGGCCGCTTCGCCGATGCCCTTGGCCCCGAGCGGGTTCAAATGTGTTGGCGTTTCGATCGAGATGGTGTCGAACATCGGGAGTTCCGCGGCCGACGGAACCGCGTAGTCGGCGAAGTTCGATGTGACCGGATTCGCGTCGTCGTCGTACAGCACTTCCTCATAGAGCGCTTGCCCAATGCCGGCGGCGATACCACCGTGCACTTGTCCTTCGACGATCAGCGGGTTGAGCACGGTTCCGCAGTCGTCGACCGACACGAACTTCACCACTTCGACCGAGCCGGTATCGCGGTCGACCTCGACCACGGCGATATGGGTGCCGAAGGGGAACGATCCGTTGTCTTGTACGAAGTCGAACTCGCCGTGCAGGGGTGCATCTTCGATCTCGGCCTGCGCAGCGACGGCTGCCCACGTGAGGGCCTGCGCGGGAACGCCAGCAACCCCGATGGTGCCCGTTGCTGTATCGACCACGATGTCGGCAGCGTCGGCTTCCAACATGCGCGCCGCGACGTCACGAGCTTGTTCGACCATCACCTCGGTTGCC
>JBLFZD010000011.1:0-25871 GCA_047610085.1 Ilumatobacter sp.
AACGGTATTTTACGGGCCTGTGTGACATCAGTCCTCCCCAATGGTGGAACGGTGTTATGTTGATATTTGCCTTCGGGGGAAGGGTCGCTCACCAACCCGGTGTTGTGTCTGCTCCTGCGTCGGTGGTTATGGTCGGTGTAGTCGACGGTGACATTGCCGACGGCGAATCTCACACTCCTAAGGGGGAGCGCAATGGATCGGAAAATTTTGGATAGTGCACTGCAAGACGGCGGTGCGATGGAAGTGGATCTCATTGAGGCCTACGCAGATGGAAGGATCAACCGACGCAATTTCGTGAAGCGCGGTGCGATCGTCGGCCTCTCTGTTCCGTTCATGGGCAGCATCATTGCTGCCTGTGGTGGCAGTGATGATGAGAGCGGTGATAGCGACGAAGGCGACGACGCCTCGGCAGCATTTGATGGCACCACCGCCACCGATCCGGACGCTCCGTCCGGTGGCGACATCGTCGTCGGTATCACCGCTGGTGGTACCACTGGCCTTGACCCGGTGAACATGCTCGACCTTGGCACGTATTCCGTGGTCTCGCAGTCGTTCGAGTACCTCGTGGGAGTCGGCGGCGACGACCAGATCGGCGCAACCGCACTGGCCACAGAGTGGAGCCCGAACGACGACGGCAGCGTCTGGACCTTTAAGCTCCGCGACGGTGTCACTTGGCAGGCAAGCGGCGATCCGTTCACCTCAGCCGATGTGGCCGCCACGATCGACCGCATGGTCGCAGTTGGCGCAGGAATCACTGGCGCAACCGTCGGTACCCCGGATGATCTCACGGCGGTTGTGACCCTCGAGTCGCCGGACGGCAACCTGCCTGTCCTCCTCTCGTTGTTCAACCCGCAGTCGCTCATCACCCCGGTCGACTACGTCAGCGAGACCAAGCTCGACGAACGCCCCGACGGCACCGGCGCCTGGATGCTCGAAGAATTCGATGCAACAGGCTTCCGCGCCAAGTTCGTGCCAAACCCGAACTGGTGGGGCGGATCGGTCAAGCTTGACAGCGTCACGCTGCAGGGCTTCGAGAGCGGCGGCACCCGTGTCGCAGCTTTTGCTGCCGGCGAGATCGACATCATTCAAGACTTCTCCGTCACCGATGGCTCAACGCTGCTCGATGACGATTCCGTCACCGTGCTTCGGCCGCCGTCGTCGAACCACCGTCAGCTCTGGTTCAACACCCAGTTGCCCGAGGGCGGACCGTTCACAAACCCACTCGTGCGTCAGGCTGTCTGCTACGGCATCAACCGTGAGCAGCTCGTCAACACGGTGTATCAGGGTCAGGCCATCGTCGCCAACGACCACCCGGTCTTCCCGGCTCTGCCGTTCTTCGACGACACGCTCGATCAGCGTCCGTTCGACCCAGAGAAGGCGAAGGAGCTGCTTGCAGAAGCGGGATACCCGGATGGCTTCGAAGCAACGCTTCAGGTCGGCGACATCGCTGAGGTCCCGGCACTCGCTCGCATCGTCGAGCAGAACCTTGCCGACATCGGTATCACCGCTCCGGTGAACGTGTCGGTGAACTCGGACTTCTACGGCGAGTTCTGGTGTACTGGCGCAAGCTACGGCACCGAGCCAGAAACGTCCGGTCCCGGACGCCCGTGTGGCGCATCTGCCTCGATCGGCATCGTCGATTACGGCCATCGCCCCGTACCGGACATCTTCTTCGCTCGCGCGTTGCGGACCGATGGTGACTGGAACTCCTCGAACTACGCGTCGGATGAGTTCGACACGCTGTTCAAGGACTACCAGGGCGCCGTCGACGTTGACGGTCAGAAGACGGCGATTGCAGGCATCCAGCGCCTGCTGCAAGACGATGCACCTGCGTGCTACCCGATCTTCTTCAACTACCTGTCCGCCCACAGCAACAATGTGGCCGGCTTCCAGACCACGGCACTCGGTCACCTGCTTCTGCAGGAAACCACGCTGAAGGCCTGATACGGATCCTTGCCGCCCACGCAAGTGCGGTGGCAGGGTGACGAGTTGGCGCAGCGTTCGCGTTGCGCCGACTCGTCACCGAGCGATCTTCCATTCCCCGCCACGAAAGAGATTCCTTAGTGCTCAGATTCATCATTCGGCGACTTCTTCTCGCCCTGGTGACGCTTGCAATCCTGCTCGTCATCGTCACGCTGATTCCCAACATCGCTCCTGGCGACCCGGCACGAAAGATCGCAGGAGGCACCGCGTCGCCCGAGCGCCTCAAAGCGGTCACCGAGTCGCTCGGCCTGCGTGACTCGATCGCTACGCAACTCTGGGACTTGACGACGTCGGTGTTCACGTTCGACTTCGGGAACTCCTTCTCCGTTGCGGCGGGCAAGCCGGTCACCGACCTCGTGCTTACCTCACTCGGCAACTCAGCCAAGTTGGTGTTGCTCTCCCTCTTGGTGATCGTTCCTGTTTCGATCCTCGGCGGCCTGATCGCCGCCTACAAGAAGGACACCTGGATCGACCGTGTCATCGTGAACGTTGGTCTTGCGTTCTCGGCGATCCCCGACTTCGTGGCTGGCGTGTTCTTGCTGGCATTCCTCGCTGTACCGTTCGAGTTCTTCAAAGTGCAAGCGACGCCACCAAGCGATGCGGGACCACTGACCCAGATCCAACACTTGCTGTTGCCGGTCCTCGCTGTTCTCGCCGTTTACTTCGGCTATATCGCTCGCATCACCCGGGCCGGCACGATCAACGCACTCGACGCTGATTACACCCGAACAGCGTTCATGCGTGGCCTCACGACGCGGGACGTGTTTCGAAAGCACGTCGCTCGCAACGCCCTGCAGCCGACCGTCGCTGTGCTGGGTACCCAGCTCGGCTACCTCTTCGGGGGCATGGTCGCATTGGAGAAGGTGTTCAGCTACCAGGGAGTCGGGAACCTGATCATCAATGCCGTCGACAAAGCTGACTACCCCGTCCTGAGAGCTGGCGTGTTGACCGTGGCGGTCATCTACATGGTCGCCACGTTGCTCTCTGACCTCCTGGTCGCCTACATGAATCCGCGTGCGCGGCAATCACTGGGAGAGAACTGATGGACGACGTCCAATCGATGCCCGAACAGCCGCCCGTCGGCGAAACCACCGACGCGGCAGACGCCGCCCCTGCACCGGCGCCAGCCAAGGTCGAGGCTCCCGGTAGCGGGCGCAAGCAGATTCAGCGTGAGCAGCGGCAGGTTCTCTTCCGCAGCCCCGGTTTTCTCGTCGGTTGTTTGATCGTCGGCTTTTGGGTCCTGGCCGCCTTCTTCCCCAGTCTGCTCAGTTCGGCCGGTCCAAAGGAGTTCGTCGAAGCTGGGGCACGTGCGAACCCGTTCAGCGGTGACGCCTGGCTCGGCACGGACCAAAGTGGCTTCGATGTGTACGCCCGCATCATTTATGGCGCCCGCAAGATTTTGATCATCGCACCGGTGGCCACTGGCTTGGCGGTCGTCATTGGAACGTTCCTCGGCCTCATCATGGGGTACTACCGGGGTTGGGTCGACGAACTTTTGAGCCGTGTCATCGAGGCGGTTCTGTCGATCCCCGTCATCCTGATGGCAATCCTGGTGGTGTTCACCTTCGGCAAGTCGGTGCCGGTGGTCATCGGCACAATCGCCATACTCTTCGTGCCGGCAATCACCCGAACCATCCGTTCGGCTGCTGCCGCTGAAGCTGATCTCGACTACGTCACCTCGGCGAAAATGCGAGGTGAGTCGGGCCTCTTCATCGTCACCCGAGAGATCCTCCCGAACGTCGTCGGCCTCGTGGTCGTCGAACTGACGGTCCGTCTTGGTTACGCCATCTTCACTTACGCCACTCTGGCGTTCCTCGGGTACGTCGGCGGCAACGCCACCGACGCCGACTGGGGCAATGACGTGAATGCGAACTACGAGCAGATTGTGAATGAGATCTGGTGGCCTTCCATCTTCCCGGCGGTTGCAATCGCCAGCCTGGTGATCGGTGTAAACCTGATTGCTGACTCGATCGACAAGGCGTTGAAATCATGACCGTGACCGAACCAGACATGGACGCAACCAGCGATCCGATTGAGGCGCCTGCGCTCTCGATCGACGGCCTCGAAATGTCGTACGTCGTGCGTGGCACACCGCGCAAGATCTTGCGCGGTGTCACGTTCGAGGTGCGCCAGGGAGAGGCATACGGCCTCGTCGGCGAGTCGGGCTGCGGGAAGTCCACCACCGCCTACGCCGCTCTGCGCTACCTACCGGGTAATGGAGTGATCGACTCTGGCCGAGTGTTGTCCGGTGGCGAGGAACTCACCGCGATGTCGGCCAGCCAGCTGCGCGAGTTCCGTGCGAACCGAGCCTCAATGGTCTTCCAGGATCCGGTCCAGGCTGTGAACCCGGTGTTGAAGATCGGCACGCAGGTCGCTGAAGCTTTCCAAGTGATGGGCCAGTCGAAGTCCGAGGCGAAGGCGTCGGCACTCGAAGCGATGAAACGCGTGCGGATCGCTGCACCCGAGAGCGTCATGGAGCGATACCCGCACCAGCTGTCGGGTGGCATGCTGCAGCGTGTTGTGATCGCCATGGGGCTCGCCTGCGATCCGAACCTGCTTGTGCTCGACGAACCAACGACCGGGCTCGATGCCACGGTCGAGGCCGAGGTACTCGATCTGGTTCGCGAACTCCGGTCGGAGCTGAACTCGGCAATCTTGCTTATTGCGCACAACCTTGGCGTCATTCGCTCAATGTGCGATCGCGTTGGCGTCATGTACGCGGGTCGAATTGTTGAAGAGGGCACCGTTGCCGAGGTGTTCGACAACCCGAGCCACCCGTACACCAAGGGTCTGCTCAACTCGATCCCTCGGCGTGGCCTGCGCAAGACCGACCGCGAATTGTTTGCCATTCCCGGTTCGGCGCCGCCCATCGGTGCCGACCTGCCGCACTGCACGTACGTCGACCGGTGCCCGATCGCGACCGACGTGTGTCGAACCGAGGTTGCGCCGATCGTTGAACGGTCAGACGGGCACTGGACCCGCTGTCACCACGCCGATCGAATTGGCGACGTTCCCGAACCGGACGAGGTCACGGTCAAGTACGACGTCGGAACAGAGCAGATCATCGGCGTTGAAGGCGTGTCGAAGACCTTCCACCAGCGTGGTCATGACGTACCCGCCCTCGTGGGAGTGAATCTCAGTTTTGCCGAGGGCGAAACCCTCGGACTTGTTGGCGAATCCGGTTCGGGCAAGTCGACGCTCGCGAAGACCATGCTCGGCGTGCATTCGCCCGATGAGGGTGGTGCGATCACGCTGCGCGGTCGCAAGATGGCCGGTAAGTCGACATCGCGTATCGAGGAATCGGTGCGAGCGATTTCGATGGTGTTTCAGAACCCGGACTCGGCGCTGAACCGTGCCTGGACCGTACGTCGCATCCTGCTTCGCAGCGTCGTCAAGTTGACCGGCATTAAGGGTGCCGAGGCAGACAAGCGGGTCGAAGATATCGCCGAGGCGATGCAGCTCTCCCCACGCCACCTCGACATGCGACCGCGTCAACTTTCGGGCGGCCTCAAGCAGCGTGTGGCAATCGCCCGAGCGTTTGCCGGAGACCCCGAAGTCGTGGTCTGTGATGAGCCGACATCGGCACTCGACGTCTCGGTTCAGGCAGCGATTCTGAACCTGTTGGCTCGGCTCCAGAACGAGGAACGCTCGAGCTACCTGTTCATCAGCCACGACATCGGTGTCGTCCGGTACCTCGCCGATCGCGTCGCGGTGATGTACCTCGGGCGGATTATGGAGATTGGCATGAGTGAGTCGATGTTCTCCGGAGTCAACCATCCGTACACCGAGGCGCTGCTGTCGGCGGTTCCTTCCGTCGACGGTGAAGCCGAAAACCGGATCCCGCTCGACGGTGAGATCCCGTCTCCGGCCAATCCGCCTCCCGGTTGTGTGTTCCACACCCGCTGTCACCGTGCAATCGCAGGCTTGTGTGAGATCACCGAGCCCGAGATGGTCGAGATCGGTGAAGGGCACAGTATTAAATGTCACCTCACCGTTGAGCAGTTGCGTGAGCCAATTCCGGTCGCGGTTTCGGCGAGCTGAGCCCCGCTTGGGTCAGCCCCGAACACTCCACTCGACGCCGTCGGGGGTGTCACGCACTTCAATGCCAGCGGAATCGAGGCCGTCGCGGACTGCGTCCGAGACGGCGTAGGCCTTCTCTTCTCGTGCGACTCGTCGGGCGGCCAAGGCAGCTTCGACCACGGGGCCGAGTACCAGACGTTCGTCGCGCAGGCCGTTCGTTGCTGCGTGTCCGAGTTTGACGATCATCGAGCGCAGGGCCCGACGTGCCTGATCCATCTCATCGGATTGCAGCGTGTCGGCTGACCACTCGGTGATCGAGCTGTCGAGGTCGAGCACGGCGGCGACAGCGGCGTCAGAATCGCCGGCCGCGATGGCGGTGGCAAATGCCGCCTCGAGACGGGAAGCCATGACGCCGAGTGAGAGTGGCGCGTCGTCAGCCGATGATTTCCCGACGGTCGCGTGAGCGCGGCTGGTGACCGCAGGTGCAGACGCCGATGCTTCAGAGTCGACGAGGCCGCCGGCACGGATGACATCGAGGGCGATCGTCGCTCCGGTCTCGTGGCGCACGGAGACACCGTCACGGCGCAGGGTCAGGCCGCCTTTGCCGACGATCTCGGCGGTATCGGCGTCAAGGTCGATAATGATTCCGGTGTGCTCGTCGATACCGAGAACGAATGCACCCTCGGGGAGCTGGGGTTCGAGCATGGCAAGGCGACGTTCACCGAGGTAGCAGAACGAAGTGTCGTGGTTGCCGCCCTCCTGGTTGTCGTAGTGCGGGATCACCGCGGCGTTGATGCCGATTTCTTTCAAGAGGTCGAGACCGGGTTCCCACCACGGGTCCATCCCCACCTTGTAGATCTCATACACGGGCACGGTGACGCAGCCCAGGGTCAACGCCGCTGCCGATGAGAAGACGAGGGCGCCACCGCCACCCTCTGCCAGCGGCGCAAGCTTCTCGGCAAGGATGTCTCGGAGCCCGGTGCGCTTCCACTGTCCGAGGGCGAAGGTCGGGCTGCCCGGTCCGGCGAACACCCAGTTTGCATCTCGCACGTTTGCCAGAGCGGACTCGATAGCGACAGAGTCGCCGGTGTCGGTGCGAGCAAGGCCTGCGACAGCGACATCCTGGCTCACCGAGTCGCTGAAGTATTTGGTGGTCGATGCCGCAAGAATCGGTGCGTTCTCCTGGAAGCCGAACGGCGTGTCCAGCATGATCGGCACGGCACGTGTGCCGTCGGCCATCAACCGCTCGAACACCCGACGGTGAGGGATCTTCATCGTCGGCGCGGTTTCACCAGAGCCCATGATTACGAGCAAGCGGGGAAGCGTCATTGGGAGGTCTCCAGAGTTGTCATCGTGGCGCAGGGTAGAAGCTTGGATCGGTTGTTGCTGCGTGCAGCAGCTGAGCCACCGGTTCGGGCTGCTGAGCGTGGACGTCGTGATGTGCGGGGCTGAACCAGTGGGCCCGGCCCCGAGGGAGTGAAGCCACCGCGTCGTGGACGGCATCTCGCTTTGAAGATGTCCAGTTCACGTCGCCGGTATCGGCGGGAATCAGAAGCGTCGGGATCGTGACGTCGGGGTAGATCTGCGACGGCCGGTGTTCCCACAGGCCTCGAAGCACGGTCAGGTGGCGCTCGTAGGTGAGCCATGGGGCGATGGTCCCGTCGGCCCGCACTTCGAAGTTCGCCATCGTCCCCGCACGACCTTCCTCCGGCCAGTCGGCTGCAGATCGATCAATCCAGCCCTGCACGGTTTCGACCGGCGTACCGGCGAGCTTCGGTGGTGCGAGTTCCGCAGCGCACACCTCCCACTTAGGGAATGCGAGTTGCAGGTCGATGAAGCCGCCGTCGACGCAAACGACTTGGTCGACGGCGTCCGGATGACGATGGCCGAGTTCGAGCACGACGTTGCCGCCCCAAGACTGCCCCGCCACTGCAGGCTGATCGAGTCCAAGAATGTCGATGAGAAGCTCAAGGTCGTCGGCGCAGTTGGCGACGTCATAGCCGTCATCGGGTTTCGATGAGCCGCCATGGCCTCTTTGGTCGACGGTGGTGACCGGGTGGCCGAGAGCGGCGAGGCGATGCGCGACGCCGTCCCACATTCGAGCGTTTGATGCGAGCCCATGGGTGAGCACCCAGGGTCGTTGGGCCGTTGCGTCGGCGGGAGGATCCCAGCGCAGTACATGAAGATCTACCCCGGACGGGATCGCATGAAGTTCGTGGCGAGGAATGATCCGTGAGGGATCCGTTTCAGGAGGTAGCGGCATCACGGATCCGTTCGAGCAGGTGGATGAGTTCAATAGAACGCTCGGGAGGCCGTGGCCATTCCCTCACGCCGTCAACGGCGTCCGCGAATGTTTCGATCATGCCTCGGTAAGGGTCTCCCGGGTCGACCTCGAGGTCCTCGGAGACCGGTTGGGGTGTGTCCGTGTGCGTCCGCCCGATCAGGTGATCCCGTTCGTGACCGCTCGTGAACGCTGCGTCGGTGAGAATGAGTCGACCGGACGAGCCGACGAACTCTGCGCATTGAACTTCATCTTCGACGAATGAGCAGCGGATGTTCGCGATGCGTGGCCCGCCGCCGCTGCCATCAACCGCCGGCCATCGGAGTTCGGCAATGGTCGTGGCATCGACGCCAGTGGGCGATGCAACCTGGGAGGCGTCATCGACAACACAGCCAGTACCCCACAGTTCGACAGCTGTCCCTACGGCGTAGATCCCGACATCGAGCAGGGCTCCGCCGCCCTGTGCCGGATCCCAGCGGTAGTTGTCGGCTTGGTCGGGTCCAATGGTGAAGGTGAAGCGGTGGTTCTGTCGGGTGATGTCACCGACGATTCCGTTTCGGGCCATGTCGATCGTTGCTGCCCAGCGCTTGTCGAATGGCGTCATCCATGCTTCGGCCAGCAGCACGCCAGCTACCAGACACGTATCAGCCATTGCCTGGGCTGTGGCGGCGTCGCTCGCCAACGGCTTCTCACACAGCACGTGCTTGCCCGCTGCAGCGGCTCGCTCGGTCCACTCCTGGTGCATGCCATTGGGAAGGGGAATGTAGACAGCGTCGACGTCGGGATGCTCGAGCACGGCGTCGTAGTTGCCGACGTCGAGATGGGACCATTGGCTCGGGACCGCTTGGCTGCGCGAGGCAACAGCAGCCAGGTGGCTGTTGTGCGCCCCGTAGATTGCCGGTATGACCGCAGCGTTGGCCACGAACGAGTTGGCGCCGATGACGCCAAACCCCACGCTCATTGGTCCCGCTGGTTCACGGGAGCTCGATCAGTTCGCCACCGTTGGCGCCTGAATGGTGTGCAGCTTCGAGGACCGCCACGACGTCACGTGATTGCTCGGGCTGCACGGCAAGGGATTCACCGAGTAGCAGGTGGTCGGCGAGGTTGCGGTGGAATCCCCACCCTGGGTGCGGTGCGGGTGAGACCGAGGATTCGATGAGCCCGTGGTCGCCGTCGTAGCGGGCAAGGGTCAAATCAACCGGTCGCTCAGCGTGGTGGGATACCGCCGACTGGTAGCCGCGGCCAGCAACAACTGCGTCCTGGCGAACGGGCTCATAGCGGCCCTCGAGCGTTCCAGCAGTTCCCTCGATGTGGAACTTCGGTCTGCGGATAGCGCAGACGTCGCTCTGGCGGAACGTTGCTTCACGCCCATCGTCCCACTGCATCCATACCGACAGTTGGTCAACGTTGGTGGTGTCGTGCCACACCCGAGTGTGCGTGGAACACAGCACCTTCCTCGGTGCGGTGCCGTAGTGCTGGATGATCCAGTCGATGTGGTGTGAGCCCCAGTCGTAGACAGCGCCGCCGGAGATCGTTTCCTCGGAATGCCAAGCCCGGCATGGGTGTTCAAAGCCGCCGACAAATGTTTCGATGTTGAAGACCTCGCCGAGGTCGCCCCGGTTCATCAGGCGGCGGACGGCGAGCCAGTCGGTGTCCCAGCGGCGGCTTTGGTGAACGGTGACCGTTCGACCGTGCTCCTTCGCTGTTGCGATGACCTCATCGGCGTCAGCCTTCGTCAGTGCCATTGGCTTTTCCATGACGACGTGCTTGCCGGCGCGAAGAAGTTCGAGTGCAAGCGATGCATGGAAGCTCGGCGGTGTGGCGATGATCGCGATGTCGACGTCGTCGTCAGCTGACAATGCCGTTGCCGAGTCGTAGCCACGCAATGCGGGAAAGTCGAGTCGGGCGGCATCGAGTCGGTCGGCCGAATTGTCTGCTGCAGCTACGAGGGCGAGGCCGTCGGTCTCGGTTGCGGCGAGTCCGTGCAGGTAGCCCATGCCGCCGAAGGGGCCGTAGCCCACCACGGCAACCCCGAGGTCACGGGATGGGGTGGTGGGAAAGTCGGTGCGCAGGAGGCGCCGCACGAATGATTCCACAACGGCGTTCGACGCAAGTGCGTGTGACGACTCGAGGCCGACGGTGACGACCCGGCCGTCGCCGAGCGGGCGCACGACGATTGTCGGGTGATGCACAAAGCGCACGCTGGTGGTGGCAGCGACTTCGACGGTGCCATCGGTCGGGGTGAGCGTTGCAAGCCCGGTGATGACCGGTACCTCACCGTCGAGGCGAACCGCTTCGGGTCGCTGCGCGAGCGTGACGTACCACTCGGTGCGCGGAAGTGGTTCGGAGAATGCTGCACCGGCCAGCTGCTGGGCATGTTGGTCGCCGGGTTGAGCGAAGAGTAAAACGGAGCCCCCGCTTCGCGCATGCGCTTCGAGTGCGGTGGCGGTGCCTTCGTCGAGACGGTGCTCAACAATTCGGACGGTGGAAGATTCGAGGGGCATCGTTTGTGGGCTCACTTTGGAAAGTATGGCTGACGGAAAATGTCGGGGCGCAGGGTTGGGTCGACGTGACGAGTGGCCTATCGAGCAATCACGAGCTCGACATATAAGTGCGTCCAGCTCGCATCTACCATGTGTGACATGAAGACTTCAGTCGCCATCACTGTTATGGCTGCATTACTGGTTGTGTCATGCGGAAGTTCGGATGATTCCACGACGGATGGGTCCGGTGCCGGGTCGAGCGACACATCCGGCAAGTTGACGGTTGTCACCACTGTTGCCCCGATCACGTCGATTGCGGCCAACATCATCGGTGATTCCGCACGCATTGTGGGGATCGTTCCCGAGGGCACCAACTCCCATACGTTTGAGCCCCCTCCGTCGGCCGCCCAGGTTCTGAGCGAAGCAGACGTCGTCTTCATCAATGGTCTTCAGCTTGAGGAACCGACCAAAGAACTCGCTGCGGCAAACCTGGCCGAGGGTGTTCCGTTGGTGGAGTTGGGCGATCGCACCATCGACCCCAATCAGTTCAAGTACGATTTTTCTTTCCCCGAGTCAGAGGGAAAGCCCAACCCTCACCTCTGGACCGACCCAACGCTGGTGAAGGTGTATGCAGATCTGATCCTCGAAACGATGATCGAGGTCGACGCCGAAAACACCGAGAGCTACGAAGCAAATCATGCGGCTTTCGTTGAACTCGTTGACGAGTTCGATGCAGAGGTGCGGATAGCGCTCGACACGGTGCCCTTGGACATGCGCAAGCTGGTCACGTACCACGATGCGTACGCCTACTTTGCCGACACCTACGGGTGGACAGTGGTTGGTGCGATTCAGCCAGCAGATTTCGGGGAGCCAACACCGTCTGAAGTTGTTGACCTCATCGAGCAAATCAATGCTGAAGGCGTCCCGGCCGTCTTTGGTTCAGAAGTCTTCCCGTCTCCGGTGCTTGAGCAGGTGGCGCGCGAGACCGGTGCTGAGTACATCGATGACCTCCGTGACGATGACCTCCCTGGCGAGCCAGGCGAAGCAATGCACTCGTGGCTTGGTCTGATGAAGTTCAACTTCATCACCATGACCGATGCGCTCGGCGGCGATGCGTCGACGCTCGAGCCGTTCGAGGTTCGCAACGTGGTTCCCGACGAAGCATTTTACCCCCAGTGAAAAACCGTGGCAACAACTCGATGATCAGATCGATTGGTGAACCGTTGATCGTGGCCGATTCAGTCACTGTTGCGTATGGCGTCGACCCGGTCATCATCGATGTTGACCTCACGGTTTGCCCGGGTGATTTGGTTGGCATTGTTGGGCCGTCAGGGTCTGGCAAGTCCACGCTCTTGAAGGCGTTGCTCGGCACGGTCGAGCCACGTACCGGCACGGTCACCCGGCGACGTGGTCTCACCGTCGGGTTCGTCCCTCAGGTCGAACGCATCGATTGGAACTTCCCTGTCACTGTTGCAGAATGCGTCGCGATGGCCCGCGCGTCGGGATTTCGCGTGCCGTGGATCACGAAGACTGAGCGCGCTGAAGTGAACGACGTACTCGAACGGCTCGGTCTGCATGACCTTGGCAATCGCCACATCCGTGATCTATCCGGTGGCCAGCAGCAGCGGGTGTTCCTTGCTCGCGCATTGTTCACCGGAGCTGAAGTGGTGTTCCTTGATGAACCCACGTCGGGGCTCGATGTACGCACGCGCCACGAAGTGCTGCACCTGCTGGGCGACCTGAACGATGAAGGCGTCACGATCGTCCTGACCACGCACGACCTCAACGGCATCGCAACCCATCTGCCGTCCATCGTGTGCCTCAATAAGACGGTGATCGCGGCGGGAAGCCCCGAGCAGGTCCTCGAACCAGGAGTGCTCGAAGCGACCTACGGGTCGCCGATGCAAATCCTCGAACATGGTGGGATGCGCGTGGTGGTCGATGCGGGGCCGAGCAGCAGTGTCCTGCCGTTCAGGCAACGGGCGACGGGCACCGACGGAGGCGTCGACCGGTGAATTGGTCCAATCTCTCCGCGCCGTACGCATTCGAGTTCTTCCGCAATGGGGTCTATGTGGCCACGATGGCTGGTGCCCTGTGTGGGCTGGTCGGGTGTTACGTGGTGTTGCGCAATATGAGCTACATCGGGCACGGTCTGTCTCACGCAATCTTTGGTGGCTACGCCGTCGCTGGCCTGGTCGGCGTCAATCTGTTCCTCGGTGCGGGGATCTGGGGTGTTGTCACAGCGTTGGCGATCGGTGGCATCGTGAGGCGTCGACCCATCGGCTCTGATGCGGCCATTGGCGTGGTGACGACGGCCTCGTTTGCATTGGGCATTGCGCTCGTCGAGCGGTACGGGTCGCCAGGGCGGAGCGCCGATGCGTTGTTGTTCGGCAACGTGCTCGGTGTGACCGCCTCAGACGTGTGGCTGGTCGGTGGAGTGTCGTTGGTCGCTGTGGTGTTCATCGTGGTCGGCTACCGGCCGTTGTTGTTCACGACGTTCGACGAGGAAGTGGCGAACGCGACCGGTGTGCCCACCACGCTGATCGACACGCTGCTCATGGTGGTGCTGGCAGCCACGGTGCTGGCGACCATGAACGTGATGGGCGTGACGTTGATTGCAGCGACTCTTGTGGTCCCCGCGGTTGTGGCGCGAATGCTGACGAACAGCTTCTCGAAGATGTTGGGAATCGCGACCGTGATTGGAGCAGTATCCGGCTTCGGTGGCATGAACCTGAGTTTCCACCATGACCTCCCGTCTGGTTCGACCATCGTGCTCACCGGCACAGCGTTCTTCATCCTGGCCTACCTGGGCGGTGGTCGTCTTCGGGCTCGCGCCGCGACCGTGGCACACGCTCACTGATCTGACGTGTTCGGGCTAGTTTAGGGTTGATGAAGTTGGAGGGGAGTAGCGCGTCCGACGGCCAGCAGTGGTCGCCGAGCGAGGCGGAGGACGCCTTGCGGGCACATGGCTGCCGCGTCACCCAGCCGAGGGTCGCCGTGCTCAGGGCGCTGCTGGAAGCTGGTGGAACGATCGACGCAATCCGTCTCACTGAGCATGCCCAGCGGTATGAGCCGAGCATCCACGAGGCAACCGTGTACCGCACGGTGAATGTTCTCTCCGAGGTCGGTATTGCGAGCCACGTGCATGCGGGCCACGGCCCATCGCTCGTTCGGCTGGCCGGCGATGACCGGCTCGTCGCGGTGTGCCAAGAATGTGGACACGTGGAACCCGTGCCGGCTGCAACGGTGAAACGGTTGGTTACCGAGATGACACGGTCCACCGGCTTCCAACTGGAGCCTGGCCACTTTGCCCTCGAGGGCTTGTGTGCGGAGTGCACCGGAGGCGCTGCGTGACAACACATCGGTTTCGCCAGGTCGATGTGTTTACGCGAGGCGCATTTACCGGCAACCCGCTCGCGGTCGTTGTCGGTGGTGATGACATGTCGACCGATGAAATGCAGGCGGTCACGCGATGGACGAACCTTTCCGAGGCAGCGTTTTTGCTTGAACCGACCGAGCCGACCGCTGACTATCGAGTGCGGATCTTCGAACCGAAGGCCGAGTTGCCGTTTGCCGGACACCCCACGCTCGGTGCGTGTGCGGCCTGGCTTGATCTTGGCGGAACGCCGCGCCGCAAGGGTGTGGCGGTGCAACAATGCGGTGCTGGTTTCATTGAAATCCAAACTGGCAACAAAGGTTTGGCCTTCGCCGCTCCGCCGATGGTGCGCCACGAGCCGGTCGCAGCTGTCGACCTCGACCGAGCGATGCGGTTGCTCGGCCTCGGGGACCACGATGTCGTTGCGTCGCACTGGATCGACAACGGTCCCGGATGGTTGGGTCTCCAGGTCGTCGATGCGCAGCGAGTGCTCGATATCGACATACCCACCGAACCTGCTGACCACTTCGACGTTGGCGTCGTTGGGTTACACGCGGCCGGCGGCGAGGCCACCATCGAGGTTCGTGGATTCTTTAATGCCCCGAACGGATCGATCCGTGAAGATCCGGTGACCGGCAGTCTGAATGCTTCGATTGCTCAGTGGCTTCTCGGCAACGGAACGCTCACCGCTCCCTATGTCGCTCACCAGACCAGCGGTCGTGTCGATGTCAGCGAGAGCGACGGTCGCATCTGGATCGGTGGCGCTGTCGATGTCCGCGTCGCTGGGACGATCGACTGCTGACGGCAGGGTTTCCATTTGGGCCAGCCCAGACGATCGTTCTGCGCGCATGTACTGGCCCGTACCGATGCGCCGTCAGGTCGTCGGAGTCTCGAACCCCGTCGGTTGTCGAGTCGCTCTATGCAGCCTTGAGCGCCGCCATCACCTTCGACCAGCGATCTGGGTCGCTTGCGTAGGGTGCGTAGAAGCTGAGCCGTTGGATCACATCGCCGTAGCGGGAACTGAGTTCGGGAGCAATGTTCTCGGGCTCGCCGACCACAGCGAAGGTATTGAGGATCTCATCGTCGATGAGCGTGCCCATCTTGTCCCACTCGCCCTGCTTGGAGAGCGTGTTGAGTTCGTCTTGCAGGCCGCCCCATCCGTGCATTTCGAGGACGGGTCGGTACGCGGGTGTGGACCCGTAGAACGCGATTTGCTTGCGTGTGCCGATCGAAGCCTGCTGGATCTCTTCGTCGTTGTTGCCCGTCACGACGAATGACGGCCCGACGATCTCGAATCCCTCCATTGTTTTGCCGGCCTTCTCACGGCCTCGCTTGAGCGCAGGAATGGTGACCTCACGTAAGTATTTCTCGGTGGTGAAGCCGTGGCAGATGAACCCGTCGAACGCTTCGCCAGCGACTTCTGTCATCAGCGGACCCACGCCGGCAAGGAACATTTTCGGCGGTCCGAAGCCGTCGAGGTCAGATGGGTCGGGTGAGAACATCGGGGTCATCAAGGTGTGCTTGTAAAACTCACCTCTGAACTCAAGCTTTTCACCGGTGAGCCATGTGTTCCAGATCGCACGGATCGCCAGAGCGAACTCGCGCATACGAGCTGCAGGCTTGCTCCACTCCATCGAGAACCGCTTCTCGATGTGGGGCTTGATCTGGCTGCCGAGGCCTAGCACGAAGCGGCCTTTTGAATACGCCTGCAGGTCCCATGCCGTGTTCGCCAAGGTCATCGGCGAGCGAGAGAATGCAACGGCGATCGAGGTGCCGATCTCAAGTTCACTCGTGTGCTCTGCAGCGAGCAGCAGGGGCAGGAAAGGGTCGTGTGCCATTTCGGCGGTCCACGCGCCCGAGTACCCAGCGGCTTCGACTTCCTGAGCGCTCTCGGCCACGGTGGCCAGATCGATTCCGATGTTGCCGTCAACCTTCATGATTGTGAACGTAGCCCGTCGGTACGTACCCCGATGAGTTGGGCGTGTTCACGCCCACCACATACCGAGTCAGGGTTGGTCGCGGAAGAACTCTTGGATCTCCGCAGCGATTTCGTCGCCTGATCGAAGTTCGAGTTCTTCGGTGGTCTCCGCGACAGCAGCTTCTTGTTCCACGGCCAAGTCGTGCAGTTCCTCGAGTTGGCGCACCATTGTTTCGTGTTCGGGCTTATCGGCAACCATTTGGTCGAATCGCGCGCGTTGTGATTCGACCTCAGCGCGTAACCCGAGGGCCTCGATCGAGATGCCCGTGACTTCATTCAGGCCATCGAGGAGAGCGACCGAAGCGGCTGGGTAATCCATTGCCGAAACGTAGTGCGGTACCTGGGCCCACACGCCCAGCGCAGGGATCTTCTGGGCGTGCAGCGCGTGCTCTAGCACGCCAGCCATCCCAGCGGGAACGTCGACCGAACTTCGAGCGAACGACACGTTGGCAAGAACGTCGGACGATGGCGTTGATACCGACAGCCGGCTTGGACGAGTGTGGGGTGCAGCAAATGGGTACGCACCCAGCGACACCATTTTGGTCACGCCGAAGTCGACGGCGATGGTGGCAACGGCGCGAGCGAATCGGCGCCACGCCATATCGGGTTCAGGGCCCATGAGGAAAAGTACGTCTCGGCCGCCGGGGGAGCGGCCCGCACGCATCTCGATGGTGGACCAGTCAAGGTTGGAGTTCAGCCCGTTGCGCAGCTGCATCGTTGGTCGCCGCGCCCGGTAATCGACATAGACGTCGTCGTCGAACGACAGGATGGGGCTTGACTCGCACGCCTGGCTCAGATTCTTCATGGCCTGAGCCGCTGCGCCAGCAGCGTCGATCCAGCCGGTGAGCATGACCACCATCACCGGTTCGTGCAGCGTGGGGTCATCGACCTGGCGCTCGATGCCGTATTCGCGATCGATCGCCACCCGATCGATTGGTTCTGCCGACCCGTCAGCATTCCGCTTGATCTCCCACTGGCTGCCGGAGTCGAAGTCGCTCATCCAAGGACCTCGAGCCGTTGCTCGGCGCTCGCCGCTGCGTTGTCAACTTGCTGCTTGAACGCTTCGAGCGACTCTGGCTCCTGTTCGCCGAGCGCTCCGCCCAAGTACCGGGAGTAGACGCCTTCGAGGATGCATGCAAGCTTCCAGTACGCAAAGGCCACGTAAAAGTCGAGCTGGCCGATGTCTCGCCCTGACACTTCGGCGTATCGATCGGCGAGTTGCGCACGATTCCAGAAGCCGACCGCTGTCGTTGCGCTTCCGGTCCATGCTGATGCTTCGTCATCGGGTCCGGTCCAATACACATGCAGCAGGCCGAGGTCGGCGAGTGGATCCCCGAGCGTGCAGATCTCCCAATCGAGTACAGCGATCACCTCACCGGACGAGTCCACCATGCAGTTATCGAGTCGGTAGTCGCCGTGAACGATGGTTGCTGGGCCCTGTTCGGGGATTCGTTCGAGGAGCCGCGCATGGACGTTGTCGACAGCGGCAAGGTCGCGGGTCTTGCCCTGATTCCATTGCCCGTACCAGCGCTTGAGCTGGCGGGCGATGTATCCCTCGTGGCGACCGAGTTGGTCGAGCCCGGCGGTGTCGAGGTCAACACGGTGAATCTTGGCCATCGTGTCGACGAGGGAACGGCTGGCGTTGGCGCGAGCTGCCTCGTCGAGGGCCGCGGCTGATTCTTCAGCGGTGCGCAGTACGTGTCCGTCAACGAAGTTCATAACGTAGAACGGGGTGCCGTTGACCTCGATGTCGCTACAGAGCCCGGCGATGGTTGGAACCGGGACGTGGGATGTTTGGAGTCCGGCGATGATCCGATGCTCTCGTTCCATGTCGTGGGCGCTTGCGAGGACGTGGCCGAGCGGCGGCCGACGGAGCACGAAGCGCCGGCCGTCTGCCCCCGTGACCGTCATCGTGAGGTTTGAGTGGCCACCGGTAATGGGGTCGAAGGTGAAAGGCGCCACCGCGCCGTCGGCGTTGGCGGTGAGCCACGCGCTGACGGCTCGTACATCGATGCCTGCCACATGCTGATTGTTGGTGTCGGTATCCGAAGGTGCGTCCTGTGAGGTCATGACGGTCCCGAGAGTAGCGAGGGTGGGCGGATAGCGTTCAGCCGTATGGCAGCAATCGACGTCACCGAAGAAACCTTCCAGGTCGAAGTACTCGACAAGTCGAACGACGTGGTCGTGGTGGTCGACCTGTGGGCCGAGTGGTGCGGGCCGTGCAAAACGCTTGGACCGATCCTTGAAAAAGTCATCGATGCAACCGACGGCAAGGTAATTCTTGCCAAGGTTGATATCGAGGCGAACCCCGGCTTAAACCAGGCGTTCAAAGTGCAGTCGATCCCTGCGGTGTACGCCATGAAGGGCGGCGGCGTGGTCGATGGCTTCGCTGGGGCGCAGCCCGAAGCCGTGGTTCAGGCATTCATCGACAAGCTGTTGCCGTCGCAGGCCGAGGTTGCTGTTGCCGAACTGATCGAGGCCGGCGACGAAGGCAGCCTGCGCGTTGCGTTAGGCATGGAACCCGCCAACGAGGACGTCATCGTCAAGCTCGGCGACCAGCTTGTCGCCGATGGTCGCGGCGAGGAAGCGCTTGAGTTGCTCGCCCGAATTCCCGAGTCTGAACGGACTCGCAAGGTGGCCGCCGCCGCTCGTGTCGGCGAGACGCCTGACGATGATCACGATGCAACGCTGGCTGCACTGCTCGACACCGTGAAGGACGATGACGGCGCGCGCCAACAGTACGTCGACCTGCTGGAGTTGATGGGTGCCGAGGACCCGCGCACAGCTGGCTATCGCAAGAAGCTCACACTGCGCTTGTTCTGAGCGAACGGCGGTCATTGACCGTTCATTGACAAAAATGTTGGTTGCCGGTAGGTTGGCCTGACCGACTCCTTCCTGATGTGGCGCAGGCATTTGCCTGCTCGACTGTCCAGGAGGCCGATGTGCGCGAGCATGCCGAACAAGACGCCAACGAACAGACGGTGGCGCGCCCGCTGCCGTCGTCGTCGATTGGTGACAGCGTCAGAGCCTGGGTCGACTGGTTTGGGTTGGCCCGGCTGATCACCTCTGCGATCGCTGTGGTCGTGGTATGCGTCGGGGCCTGGTGGCTGGTGCGCCCGTCGGCGCCTCCGAGTGAGGCGGCGCTTCCCGTGGCATCGGCCTCGGCGATCATGGTCACGTTGCCGCCGCCTACCACGGGCGTCGTCGGTGTCGCAGCTCTCGGGGGGTCCTCTCCGGGCACAACGGCCAGCCTGACGGTGACCGTGCATGTGGCAGGGGCAGTGAACGTTCCCGGGGTGTACGAACTGGCGGTGGGAAGTCGTGTTGACGAAGCTGTATCCAGCGCTGGCGGGCCAACGATCGATGCCGAGATGGGCCGGGTCAACCTCGCTGCTCCACTTGTCGATGGCAGCCAAATCTACCTTCCGACGGCCGACGAGGAGGTCGGTCCGGCTGCGTTGCCGTTGGTCGTCACCCCGCTTTCTATCGAGCCTGCGGGGCCTGTCGACGTCAACCGGGCAACCGCTGCACAGCTCGAGATGTTGCCAGGTGTTGGGCCGACAACCGCTGCGGCAATCGTGACCGAACGAGGTCGCAACGGACCATTCGTGTCGGTCGCCGAACTTGATCGCGTGCCAGGTATCGGCCCGGCCAAACTCGCGGCACTCGACGGGCTGATTGCTACATGAGTGGCGTGCTGCGTGTGGCCGTCTGGTTCAGAGCCAGTCGACGACGCCGCTACCGACTCGGACTGTCGCTATTGCGAGTCCGATGCCGACGCCAACCCAAATCCCGGCGAGCATCCACGAGTAGTGGCGCCAGAAGTCACTCCAGGAGGCCATCGGGTTGCGGGTCGCGCGGCGAGATGCCAGCACGCCCACCAGCAGCCACATCACTGCTGAGGCGGCTGCAGCAATGGGGTAGATCTCGCGGTCGGCAAACGGTGCACCGATGGCGAGCAGCGCTGGTGCTGCGAAGTAGCCACCGATCAAACCCACGGGGCCGCTCCACGACGAATCCGACATTTGCAGCGAGAGGTAGGCGATCGCTCCGAGGAGCCCGGGGATCACGAGCGCGACGAACGGCCCAAACATCCGAATTTGTCGCTGATACCAGCGGGGGCCTCCGGTGAGGCCGTACTCGGTGTTGGTCGCGTTGGACGGCGACGTCATGGGTGAGGCAGACAAGGACACGCGAGTCAAACGTTACGCCACCGACGACGAGAAATCAGGCCACTCGTCGGCTTCGCTCAGTACGGCGTCGATTCTTGGTATCGCCGGGGTTCTGGTGATCGCCGTGTGGACTCGAGATATCCGCGTGGCGCTCGTCGTCGCCGGGTGCCTCGGGTTGGTATCTCGTTCCAGGCTCGTGGTGATCCTTGCGGTGCTGATCATGGGCGGCGGCGTGGTCCGCAGCGATCAGAGTTGGTCATCACTGACCCCAAACCAACTGGGCGCGTACGAAGGGTGGGCTCGGGTTGTCGATGATCCGCAGCCCTATCCGGGCAGCACACGAGTCATTCTTGAGGTTGATGGTGAGCGCTTCGAAACGTGGTCGCGCGGTCGGGCGCGGCAACTGCGAGTGCGCGAGTGGCGCGGTGGCGAGTGGGTGGCCGTCAACGGCGTTCGCGCTGCTCTCGATGCAGAACGGGCGCAGCGCGTTGCGTGGCAACACATCGTCGGTGAGTTCGAAGTGGAGTGGGCGAGTGATGTCGATGAAGGCGGCCCGGTCGAACGAGCGTCCAACCGTGTGCGTGGGGCGATCGAGCGTGCAGCGTCGGAACTTCCTGACGATGACGGTGCGTTGTTTCGTGGCCTGGTGGTCGGTGACGATCGTGATCAACCCAGGGAGATGATCAACCGCTTTCGAGCGAGCGGGCTTTCTCATCTCACAGCTGTCAGCGGGCAGAACGTGAGTTTCTTGTTGGCGTCGGCTGGGCCGTTCCTCCGGCGCCTTCGGCCGTGGGGTCGATGGGTGGTCACGGTGGGCTTGATTGCCTGGTTCGTCGCGCTGACTCGGTACGAGCCGTCGATCGTGCGGGCCGGCGCGATGGCAGGGTTGTCGGCCACTGCGTTTGTGATGGGTCGCGAGCGGGCCCCGATCCGGATTTTGGGCGTTGCGGTGATCGGGCTCGTGCTGGTCGACCCGCTTCTTGTTTGGTCGGTGGGGTTTTGGCTGTCGGTGGGTGCGACCCTCGGGGTCAGTTCGGTGGGGCCGTGGATCGCTCGGCGGGTCGAGCATTTCGATCGCACCCGGATGTTTGCCCTACCGATCGGGGTCACGCTTGGTGCGCAACTCGGTGTGGCAATTCCCAGCATCCTCGTTTTTGGACGGCTGCCGTTGGTGAGTATTCCCGCCAACCTTCTTGCGGTGCCCGTTGCCGGCGCGGTGATGCTGTACGGAATGCCCGCTGGGCTGCTGGCGGGTTGGGTTCCGGTTGTGGCTCCGGTGGTGATGGCCCCGGCTCGGTTCGGTACACGTTGGGTGGACACGGTGGCCCAACTTGGTGCCCGGCTCGAACCTGATCCGCCGGCGCAATTTGTGGGTTGGGCGATCATTGCTGTCGCCGTTGTCGTGCTGCTCGTGATTTCGCGTAATACTGCCGAGACTCATGGCGATCTATCTCCTGACCGGTGACGACGAGTCCCTCGTACGTACTGCCGTTGCCGACCTCGTAAACGACCTGGTCGGCGATGGGGAACGATCGATCATGGTCGACGAATTCGACACCGAGGACTACGAGCTGCGGGTCGTGGTCGACGCAGCGCAAACTCCGCCGTTCCTCACCGACAAGCGCGTTGTGGTGGCTCGCAACGTCAGCCGATTCAACGCCGACGACCTTCCCGCGCTCATTGCGTATCTCGGGAACCCGCTCGACACGTCGGATCTGGTGCTTGCCGAGGGCGGCGATGGTCGAATGTCGAAGAAGATTTCGGATGGCGTGAAGGCGGCCGGAACCGTCATCGCCACAGCGCCGCCGAAGAAGGCTGCCGATCGAGGCACCTGGATTCGCGAACAGATCTCATCGGCCGGTCTCAAGATAGAAGGCCGAGCAATTCAACGCTTGACCGACTGGCTCGGGGAGGAACCGGCACGTCTCGACGGCGTGTTGGGAACGCTGCGTGGTGCCTTTGGTGAGGGCGTCACGTTGAGCGATGCCGACATTGAGCCGTTCCTCGGCGAAGCTGGCGGCGTTCCGCCGTGGGACTTCACCGATGCAATCTCGTCGGGTGACACCACCAAGGCGCTCACGTTGATGGGCCGCATGATTCATGGCGGCAAGCGCCACCCGTTACAGATCATGTCAACGCTGCACAATCATTACGCGGGCATCGCCCGTCTCGATGGAGCGAATGCTCGCAACGAGCAAGACGCTGCAGCGGCCACCGGCCTCAAAGGCTTCCCGGCCAAGAAGGCACTGCAGAACTTCAACCGGCTGGGTGGCGCATCGACCAAGCGGGCGATCGAACTTCTCGCACAAGCGGATCTCGATCTGCGAGGGGCAAAAGACCTTGATTCTGAACTGGTGATGGAAGTACTGGTCGCTCGCCTGTCCAAGCTGCGGTGACGCTCGGGTGCTCCACCGACCGTGGAATGGCGCAGGGTCGGAAAGTACGGTCGGGAGATGACTGATATTGCGAGTGATCGACTCGATGGAAAGGTCGCTCTGGTGACCGGCTCGACGCGAGGGATCGGCCGAGCGATCGCTGAACGGCTCGCAGCAGCAGGGGCCACAGTGATCGTGCATGGGCGTTCAGTGGATTCTTGCATTGAGGCTGCGGCACAAATCCCACGAGCAATTCCGATGGCCGCCGAACTGAGTTCAGCTGACGCGGGCGATCGGTTGGTTTCGGCCGTGGTCGAGGCCGCTGGAAGCATCGACATCGTGGTGAACAACGCTGGAGTGGCGCTCGACAACTTCATCACCGGCGTCACCGACGAACGGTGGGAGGACACGCTCATCGCCAATCTCACTGCCCCGTTCGCCATCATCCGCGCCGCAACTCGTGTGTTCAAGACGCAGGGAACCGGTGGCGTGATTATCAACCTCACATCGACGTCGGGGGAGCGCGGTAATGCGGGGCAGTCCGCCTACGCCGCGAGCAAGGGCGGGCTCCATGCCGTCACGCAGACCGCGGCACGCGAGCTCGGCCGGTTCGGGGTTCGCGTCAACTCGATCTCGCCGGTGGCAGCGACGACGATGAACGGCCTTGTCGACCCCGAGCGGCGCGCCGCCGTCTCGAAGTCGCTCCCGCTCGGCAGCGTGGCTGACCCGTCACATGTGGCAGAGGCGGTCGCATTCCTCGTCAGTGACCGCGCCGCGTTTATCACCGGTGAACTCATCCACGTCGATGCCGGAGCTCACCTCAGCTGAGATGTAGCGGTGCTCAGCCCCACAGTGGGTCGGGAGCATCGCCGCGACCGCTGGGGACGTAGTTGCCACTCATCGGCTCAGTGATCGTGTCGACGCGTGACCAGTCGTTGCGCAATGTGCGCGATGTGATCCTCCACACGCCGTTGTCGTCGGGCGCGCAACGATCGATGTAGCGACCGGCGAAAACATGCAGGCGTTGCCTGTCGGAGTCGGCCGGTGCCCGTTCGGCATGGCTTGCCTCGACATAGGTCTCCACACGTGCGGTTTTGCCGTCGTCGCTGAACTCGATCCGAGTGTTGCTGATGCGATGTTGGGTGGCGACGAAGCGGTCGCCGAGTGCTTTTACTGCGTAGCTGGCGAAGTCCTCGATGGACATCGGCCCGGCACCGTAACCCTTGAGCGTCGCACCCGGGTGGAAGCCGGCTTGTACGTCGCCGGAACGAAGTCGGTCGATACCGCGGCAATATGAAAGCAGCGCGTCATGAATCTGTTGGCGAGCGTCGGGCATTGGATCTCCTTATGGATGTGATGATGCTGTTTGGACGGGGCATCGGCGAGCAACGAAATCATGAGCGGTGGTAGTACTGGTTTCCCCACACCGCCAACGGGTCTTCACCTTGGTCGCGAATGGGCATGCGCCATGTGACCGTGTCGGCGTCGGCGAGCGACAGGCGATAGAGCGCTCGCGGTTCATCGATGGTGTCGGTGATGTAGGCGTCGGCGAATCGCTCGGGCGTGTAGCGGCAGGCGATCTCGTGATACATCGGCCGCCAGATGTCATCCTCGCCGAGATCGTGGACCAACTCGGCACGTCCACGGGCGATCATCTTGCGCATCGGGCTGGCGGTCTCGTCGATCGTCACGCACACCGCAAGGTCGGCTCGGAGGTCGGCGAGCCACGCCGACTTGGCGCGCGGCGTGAACCAGATTGCGTCCGCGCGGTGCATGAACCAGATGGGGACGACTCGTGGCATCCCGTCGGTCCCGATCGTTCCAAGACGCAGAAGATGGCCTGGCTCCTCGAGAAACGCCGTCAGCTCGTGATCGGTCATTCCCGGCATGTGGCCAGTCTTGCGTCGAGGGGGCAGCGAGCTCCGATCGGACGGGTCAGACGTGAAAACGGCGAAGGGCGCCGCCCGAAGGCGACGCCCTACGTTCGAAGATCGGTTGATCAGCTGTCGGTGCTCTGGAGCTGCTTCATCAGGCGGCTCTTCTTGCGAGCAGCCGTGTTCTTGTGCATCACGCCCTTTGCGGCGGCACGGTCGATGCGAGCCATCGCCGCACGAGTTGCATCGCCTTCAGGCTCGCCAGCGGCGACTGCAGCCTTGACGCGAGTGCGAACCTCGGCCCGAACAGCCTTATTGCGCTCGTTGGACTTGGCGTTGGTGAGGATGCGCTTCTTCTGGCTTTGAATGTTTGCCATAGTGTTTTTCGTTCCTTGCGAGTTCGTGTCAGCGAGAGTGGTGAGGCAGATCGATGCATGGATTCGCCTCGAACAACTGTGAAACCCTATCGGCGTGGTTTCAACGGTCCAACTACGTCTCGCGAGCAAGACGTTCATTGACGCGGTGTTCGCTGGTGCAGTGGTCACTCCTTCCTGACCGAGCGCAGCGATAGCGTTGGCGTCCACATGGACGGCATCCCGTTGGACAAGATCCGCAACTTTTCGATCATCGCACACATCGACCACGGCAAGTCGACGCTGTCCGATCGCATTCTCGAGATCACTGGAGCGGTGAAGAACCGCGACATGAAGGCGCAATATCTGGACACGATGGACCTCGAACGAGAGCGCGGGATCACCATCAAGGCCCAGAACGTTCGGGTGCCGTGGAAGGGCCACACCTTCCACCTCATCGACACGCCCGGCCACGTTGACTTTGGCTACGAGGTCAGCCGTTCGCTCGCTGCATGTGAAGGCGTCGTGCTCGTTGTCGATGCAGCGCAAGGCATCGAAGCCCAGACTCTCGCCAACTGTTACCTCGCACTCGAGAACGATCTCGAGATCGTGGCAGTCCTGAACAAGATCGATCTACCCGCCGCGGATGTCGACCGATATGCCGGCGAAATCGAGCAGGTGCTCGGCATCCCTCGTGATCAGATCCTCCCGATGTCGGCCAAGACCGGCATGGGTGTTCCCGAACTTCTCGATGCAATCATCGAGCGCATTCCCGCGCCGAAGGGTGATCCGAAGGCGCCGCTCCAAGGGCTGATTTTCGACTCACAGTTCGACCAATACCGCGGGGTGGTGTCGAGTGTCCGCATCATGAACGGGGTCATGCGGGCGAACGAGAAGCTCGAATTTCTCAACGCTGCAGCGACGCACGAGGCGCTCGAAATTGGTGCTCGCAAACCTGAGATGTCCGCGGTGCAAG
>JBLFZD010000012.1:0-25488 GCA_047610085.1 Ilumatobacter sp.
ACGTGCTGCGAACCGAGAGTCTTCGAGAAGTCGACCGAGAACGAGTTTGAGAGATCGGCGACGGCCCAGCCGTTGACGATGGTGGCCACCACGATCACCATCACTGACCGCATATCGTGCAGGTGATGGAAGTCGTCCCGAAGTACCGCTTCGAGCGCATGGTGCGTGAAGCGCTCGACGACCTCCCCGACGAGCTCGCACACGTGCTCGACAATGTCGTGATCCAGGTCGTCGACAGGAACACTGAGGAACCCACACTGCTCGGGCTGTACGTCGGCGTGCCGCATACCGAACGGACCGGTCAAGAGGGTCCCGACATTGTATCGATCTACCGACTCGCCCTCTGTGAGATGTGCGACGACCTCGACGACCTGGCCGACGAGGTGTATGTCACCGTGATCCACGAAGTCGCACATGCAGCCGGCATCGACGACGACCGCCTGCACGAACTCGGCTGGGGCTGAATCACGGTGGCGACCAACCTCGTTGCACTCGCAATCAACAACGTCAACGGAGCGGCCGTCGCCATCACCGGCCAACCAACGCGGACCATCGCTCCCCTCGACCTCTCCGCGGTCCTCACAACTCTCGAAGCCGACGGAACCAGGTGGGTGTGGTGGGACAAGCGAACGGCGTCCGAGCTCATCCGATTAGGTATTCGCCCAGCTCGCTGCTGGGATCTTTCTGCGGTCCACCGGTTGATGGTCGGCGGCTGGCAAAGCGGACCCGCACTGATCTGGGCGCATGCCAGCGGACTCTCCGGCGATGCAATCCCCTCGGTGGAGCCGGTCGATCTGTTCACTCAGGAGGTCGAAGCCGGCGACGAACACGATCCGCTGAGGCCGGACGGCTACCTTCGGCCCGAATGGGTCGAGGGTTCATGGGCCGGCGACCTTGACCGGATGGGCCGTTGGGCCGAGCTCGCCCTCGATGTCCAGCATCTCCAGGCCGCCATGCTGATCGATACGCCGGAATCAGGTGCCTCCCGGCGACGCACGACGGCATTGTCTGAGTCCGCAGCAGAAGCAATCTGTGCCGAACTCGAGATCGATGGGCTTCCATTCGACCGCGACGTCGGTGAATCGATCATCGAAGGATTCGTCGGGCCTCGGCCTCGCAACCCGGGCGAAGAACGTGACCGACTCAACGAGCTCGACCAGCGTGTACTCGAACACCTTCCGACCGGCGTCGACTTCGACCTGCGCAGCCCAGACCAGGTGAAGTCGCTGCTCCGGCGGGTTGGTATCGAAGTCCCTGACACTCGTGCGTGGCGCCTCGAAGGGCTCCGATACGCCCACCCAATCGTCGAGCCACTGCTGGCGTGGCGCCGTGCCGAGCGGATCCGCACCACGTTTGGTTACCACTGGATCGATGAGAACGTCGGCGACGACGGACGCCTTCGAGGCCGATGGCACGCATCCGACGGAGCAGCCGGACGAATGACCGCAACGGTGGGTTTGCACAACATGCCGTCGGAGATGCGGCCGGCGATCGCTGCCGAAATGGGCCATGTGTTCATCCGTGCCGATCTCGGCCAGATCGAGCCACGTGTACTCGCCGCGGTATCCGGCGACGCCAAGCTCGCTGCGGCCGCACAAGAGGCCGACATGTACGCACCGGTTGCCGAGCAGCTTCGCGTCGAACGTGACATCGCCAAGGTCGCTGTACTCGGCGCGATGTACGGCCAGACCACCGGCAAAGGTGCCGAGGCACTGCGTGGGCTCGAGCGCGAGTATCCGGTGGCAATGGGTCACCTTCTCGCCGCCGACGAAGCCGCCCAGGGCGGCAACGACCTCCGCACGTACGGCGGCAGACGGATCCAGATGTCGGGCTCGGTCGGCGACGAAATGAGCGACCGTGACGCGCGTTCGCGAGCCGCAGCGCGGGGCCGATACGGACGCAACGCCTTGGTGCAAGGGGCCGCAGCCGAGTTTTTCAAAACTTGGGCGGTGCTGGTTCGAGCGCGCGGCACCTTGCTGCGAGCCAAGCTCGTCCTGTGTTTGCACGATGAGCTCGTGGTCCACACGCCAGCCGAAGCTGCCGACGCCACCGCTGCGCTCCTCGACGACTGCCTCCAAGAAGCCGCCCATCGTTGGCTCCCAACAGCTTCGACCACAGTCCGATTCGTGACCGACACGAGCATCATCAATCGGTGGTCCGAGGCGAAATGAGGCGAGCGGTCTCGACAGAGCACCCAGCCTGGGCGGTATCTTCGGGCCTATGAACGGAGATGCTCTCCCTCCCCCACCGCCACCGCCGGGTGCCCCGTCGTTTGCGGGACCCACGCCCACGCCGCCACCACCCCCACCGACTCTGACCGCTCCATCTGGCTACGTCGCTTACCAAAACGGCCCGACTCCCGCTGCCTCGGTCATTCGCGTCGGAAGACTGGCCAAATGGGTCATGGGACTCGTCGGACTGGCCGGAATCGCCGGAGCGCTGAGCGCCATCCTCGTGGCGCCGATGATCGACACGGCTTCCGATTTCATCCGCGGCGACATTGGTCAGGATGAGTTCGAAGATGCGTACGTCGGCGTGCAACTCGTGCAGGGGGTGCAGTCGATCCTGAGCCTTGCAGCTGGCGTGTTCACCATCATCTGGATGTACCGCATTGCGAAAAACGTCCGCGCCTATGGCCGCACGACCACCTTTGCTCCCGTCTTCTCGATCTTCGGATGGATTCTTCCTCCATTCCTCTACGTCGTCCCACTGTTGATCTTGCGTGAGCTGTGGAAGGCCAGTGACCCAGACACGCCTGCAGGGTCACCAGGATGGAAAGCAAGCAAGGGCAACCCGCTGCTCTACGTGTGGTTCCTGCTGTACGGCGTGATCCCTGCGGTGATCACCCTCGTCGTCACCGTCAGCACCGTCAGCTCACTGTTTAGTAACGGCATGGCTGGCGCCGGCGACCCAGTGATCGTTGCCGAAACTCTTGAGTCGACCGGCACGTACACCATGATCTCCGGCGGGCTCGGTCTGGTCGCCGCCATCGTGTGGATCTTCTACGTCAAGCAGCTCACCGCTCGCCACGTCGCGATGACGGGCGAGACCTAAGTCGATGGGGTCAGCCGACACGATCTACCTGGTCCGGCACGCGAAGGCGGGCGAACGGCGCCTCTGGACTGGTGAAGATGTCGACCGTCCACTCAGCCAGCGGGGCTGGCGACAGTCGAACGCCGTTGCGAAGCGGCTCGCAAAGAAGGGCGCCACGGCGCTCTATTCAAGTTCCTACGTTCGGTGTTTGCAGACCCTTGAACCGCTCAGCGAACTGATTGGCCGGCCGGTCCAGGTGGAGCCACGGCTCTTCGAGTATGAGCCGTTCGAGCCAGTGCTCGACCTCCTCGGCGAGGTCGAAAACGGCGCCGTTCTGTGTAGCCACGGCGACATCATCCCGGCCACTATCCAAGCCCTACATCGTCGAGGCATGGTCGTCGAGACTCCCGCCGACTGGGGCAAGTCCAGCGTGTGGGTGCTGCGGCGCAAAGGCAAGAAGATCACCAAGGGCAAGGTCTGGCCTGCTCCAAGCTGACCGATCGGGCACTATTGGGCCGCAGCGACTGCGGTACGAATTTCTTCTGCGAAGCCGCTGACTAATCCAGCGATATCGGCTGGCGGGTTCAAGCCTTCGCACTGCTCAACGAACGGCAGTGCCGCTTCGGCACTGGCACGGAAATTGAATTCGATGATCGCGACGAAGCAATACGGGTCGGCGTAGGTCGGGTCGATCCCAATCGCTTGGTTGAGCGCCAAAAGCGATAGTGCGATTCGGTCGTCTTCGAGCCCAACGGTCTCGGAGTCAGACCGAGCAATGAGCGCAAATGTCCAGCCCACGTAGGTGCGCGCCTCGGCGTTGTCGTTACCGCGGACGAGTTCGTCTTGGTCGACTTCCACAAACAGCCGGTTGGCCTGAACAAAGTCGCCGCGATTCAGTGCCGCACGGGCGTCAACAAGCTTCGTACGCAACAGATCAGCGGGGGATGCGCCCGTAAATTCCTGATCGTCGGCACGTTCACCGAACGCGCTTGCGAGTGCGAAGCCAGCTCCTGCGGCACAGGCGAGCACAGCGAAAACAATGGCGATCGAGCGGCCCCAGTTCCGCTTTTTCTTGGGCGCCAGGTGTCGGCGACCGGTTTCGATCTGGCGCAGCACCGTGGCAGCACGAACCGTGTAGCCGGCTTTGAGCGTGCGGTAGTCGTCGTCGTCGACATCGCCTGCTTCGTGCTCGCGTTCCAAATCCTTGAGCGAACGGAGGAGGTAGCGCCGCTCTTCTTCGAGTTCGGCCAGCTTGTCGAGTTCTCGACCCGAGCGAATGGTCCTCGCTGGCTTGACCGCGTCAACATCGACATCAGGGCCGGCGTCGACGTCGGCGTCGGCGTCTGGTTCCGTTGTGGTCACCGATTGTCCTCGTCGGCTTCGACTCGTTCGTTCTCGGCAATCGCGGCCTCAACCAACTCGTAGTCGGCGTCGGTTGGGTCAGCGAGCGCATCGGCTTCGACCTTCCACCTCCGGAATGCGAACACCAAACCCGTCACTCCGAGCACAAAGCCAGCGGCGGGAAGCGCCCACACCAGCGCTTCGAGCCCGGTTGCCTCTGGCACCAGCAGCAGGTCGCCTTCGTTGCGCGTGTCGATGAGGGTGAGGATCTCGCCGTTGGTCAGTTCGTTCTGGCGGACGAGGTCTTCAACCTGATTACGAATCGCTCGGGACGCATTGTTCTGCGACTCGAAAACGCTCTCGCCGTCGCACACTGGGCACGCGACGCGCTGGGTCAGATCATCGACTCGATCTTCTTGTGTTTGGGGGCCGGCGCTGCGCGTCGCGCCAACGACCAGAAACGCGAAGGCGACAAGGACGACCAACACCCAGCCGGGCCACCTCTTCAGGCGTCGATTGAGAGAGTTCATCGTAGGACCCCTTGCAATTGCTGGAGGACAGCGCTCAGCGTGTCAGCGGTTACTTCCGTGATCGCTCGGAATCGAACGACTCCCTGCGGGTCGATGATCCACGTTTCGGGAACAAGGTTGACGCCAAACGATGCTGGCATGCCGTCACCGGCCGAGAACACGACCGGCCAATCGCCTCCACGCTCCTCGAAGAACCGGTCGACGCGCTCTTTCGTGTCACCAAAGACGACTGAATAGAACTCGGTGCCCTGGTCGAGTGCGCGCTGCTGATCGACAAACTCGATCAACTCGGGATGCTCACGACGGCATGGAATGCAATCAGACTGGAAGAAGTTGAGTACGACCCAACTTCCTTTGCGGCGGGACAAATCGAACGGCGTGCCGTCGCCGAGTTCACCGACAGCTTCGGGAGCCGGATTATCCATCAATGGTGTGTTGGCGGTCTTGTTTCCGTCGTTCGGTTCAGCGCCGATCAGCAGCACCACCAGCCCGATCATCACGATCGCCACGCCGAGCGCAACAAAGGGTGCCAACACCGCCTTCCGACGGCTCGTACCAACTTCAGCCTCGACCTCATCGATGAGGGACTCGTCGCTCATGTATCGGCGTCTCCACCAGCGCCCGACGGCGCGACCGTAACGGCACTCATCTCGCGCTCGTCAGCGATCGGCGCGGAAACGGGGTCGGTGGGCTTGCGGCGCCGGCTCCCCGGGAACGCTGCGAGCAACGTGCCGACGGCCATCACGAGACCACCGATCCAGAGCCACAGAATCATCGGCTTGACGAACACTCGAAGCACGGCGATGTCCCCACCCGGCTCGGCACCAGGCTCAAGGGTCAGGTACACGTCTTTGGTGAGGCCGCTTCGCACCGACGGTGTTCCCACGGTGATCCCCTGATTGAGGTACGTGGTGATCGCGGGGCTGAACACCTTCTTGCCGTCGAGCAGGACGTTCGCCTTCAACGCCCGCTCGCTCTCGGCATCATTGATCTCAACGGTGACCGACTCCAGCTCGAACGTATGCCCACCCCATTCGACGACCTGGCCGGCTTCAACTTCGAGTGTGGCCGAGTGCGTAAAACTGTTTGACGATGCGAGCGCGACGGCAATCATGATCACTCCGAGGTGCACGACCATTCCGCCGTTTGCACGGCCAACGAATCCTCGCCACCCCTGGCGGCGCGTGGCCAAAACGATCTGGCGGAGCGCAGCGCCCGCAGCAAACCCGGCGAGCCCAAAGGCGATCAACGGCGCCCAACCGTCGGCGCCGACAAACACGGAGAAGACGAGAGCAGCCACGCCACACCAGGCGGGCCAGAACAGACGAGTGGCCAACAGTTCCTGGCTGGCCTTCCGCCATGGCAGCACCGGCGCCACGGCCATGAGGAACAGCAGCACGATGCCAATCGGCATCGACAGCCGGTCGAAGTAGGGAGCACCCACGACCGTTCGGCGATCTTGGAGCGCTTCGACGAGCAGCGGGAACACGGTGCCAAGCAACACGACGAAGGCGAACACGGTGAACACCACGTTATTCGCGAGAAATGCTCCTTCGCGGCTGAGGGGCGAGTCGATCGTGCCCGGTGAACGTAGGCGGTCGCCGCGCCAGGCGATCAGAGCGAGCGAGACAACGGCGGTGACGATGAAACCGCCGAGCAACCACGAGCCGACGGGCCCCTCACCAAAGGCGTGAATCGAATTGATGACGCCCGACCGAGTGAGGAAGGTCCCGAGGATCGTGAGCGAGAACGTCGATACCAGAAGGCTGAGGTTCCACACTCGCAACATGCCTCGGCGTTCCTGTACGAGTACAGAGTGCAGGTAGGCGGTGCCGGTGAGCCATGGAAGCAGCGATGCGTTTTCGACCGGATCCCATGCCCACACGCCCGACCAGCCGAGCACCTCGTAGCTCCACCAACCGCCGAGCAGGATGCCGATCGTCAGAAACGCCCATGAAAACAACGCCCACCGGCGAGTCTCTTCGAGCCAACCTTCACCAAGGCGTCCGGTGACAAGCGCGGCAATCGCGAATGCGAACGGAACGGTGAAACCGACGTATCCGAGATACAGAATCGGCGGGTGGAAAATCACCAGAATGTGATTTTGGAGCAGCGGGTTGGGGCCACGCTGGTCGGTCAGCGAATTGAAGTCAGTCGCACCGGCAGCGAATGCGTCGGCCGGCCCGAAGCTGAGGAGTGCAAAGAATCCGGTGACAACAAACATGACCACGAGCGCCCAACCGACAAGTTCGTCGCTCGAGCGCCTGCGGAACCGCCACGCCACGGCGGCGGTGAAGCAAGCGAGGGTCAAACCCCACAGGAGAATCGAGCCCTCGAGGGCCGACCACATCGCAGAGAAGTTGTAGAGCCGCGGTGTGGAGTCGGCACCGACCTGCTGAATGTAAGCGAGTGAGAAATCACGGGTGATCAACGCCCGTTGCATCATCACGCTGGCAAGGATTGCGCCAAACAGGGTGAGCCACGCATACCGTGGCGCCTGCTTGATGAGCTTCTGATCCTTCTGCCAAATGCCGCACACGATCGTGAGCGCACCGATCACCGACGCGGCAAGCATCAGCAACAAACCGGCTCGACCCAATGCCGAGTTCAACGACGCAGCGATCATCGGGTCACCGATGAGGTTGGGGGCATATCCATCAGACCGGTGTCACGGAGCATTCGTTCTCGGCGTACTCGTCGGCAGCAGCGAGGTTCTCGTCATTGACGGCAACGTATTCGTCGGAGTGCTTCACTTCAAGGCGATCCCCTTCGAGGAGGTCGCCGGTGATCCGACCGTGCACTACAACCGGTATGCATTCTTGGAAGATCCCGCCGGGGTCACCGTCGTACCGAACCGGAATAGTGGCCTCACCAAAGGTCATCGTGAACGAGGTGGTGCCCGGAATCGATTCGTCAATCGTGCCAGCATCGACCGTTCCCTGCAGACGGAGTCGGCGGCCTTCCTCGCAGCCATCGACCACGCCGACTTCGTCGACATTACAGAAGTAGTCGACTGCAGAGTTCAGGAACTGGGTGACGATCACGCCGCCGGCCACAAGGACAACCGCGAGGAGCAGGATCGGGCCACGATTACGCTTCTTCTTCGGTGCGCCCGTGACAACGCCCTCAGGCTCGGTCCGTGGCGTGAGATTCATCTCCGTCATGATGCGTCCGTTCACGTCCAGTACTTGTCGTCGTCGGGTACTTGTTTTCCGAGCTTCTTGCCGGAACTGACCATCCGCCAGGCAAACCCCGCGATAACGGCAAAAGTGATGATCCAGCCGCCGAGGATGAAACCAGCGTCATCAAAGAATGCGATCATGATGGTGTTCCTCCCGCTTGAGAACCTTCGGCGCGGCGCTCGGCAAGTGCTGCATCGAGCCCCCGGTCCTCGAGCATGTCCTCCATCGCCATCACCCGCGTGCGGTGCAGCACGAGCCACAGGTACAACAGGCTGAAGGCGACGACCCCAACAAAGAGGGTGAAGAGCATCATGCCGTCCATGTCGATGTCGCCATCGGTGTCGAGCACCGATGCGGTTTGATGCAGACTGCGCCAGATCACAACCGACCAGTGGACCAGCGGAATCAACAGCACCGAGAGCAGCCCGATCACCGCTGAGCGTTTCGCCCGCTGCTGGTGAGCTCCGCCGAGCCGCCGAACCGCCAGATAACCGATGTAGGTGACGAAGAGCAACGCCGTGGTGGTCAGGCGGGCGTCCCACTGCCAGAACACACCCCAGGTGAGACGGCCCCACATCGATCCGACCATTAACGTCAGCGCAACGAAACCGACGCCGAACTCAGCTGAGGCACCAGCGAGTCGATCCCATCCGAGCGAATGCTTTTTCGTGAACAGGTAAAGCCCGGAAGACACTGCGGTAACGATGAAGGAGAGATACGCGACCCAGATGGTCGGGACGTGAATGTAGAGCAAGCGGACCGATTCGCCCTGATTCACGTCAGCAGGTGACAGCACGAGGCCGAAGAGAGCGAGCCAGGCCATCGCGATAATGACGGCAAGGCCGATGAAGCGAGTTGCCTTTGTGCCGGTCGACCGCGACATGGCAGCATTTGATGCTGTCTCGGTCTGATTGGGGTCGAGCGTCGTCATGTTATCCAGGCTCCTGTTGGCGAATCTATTCGTCGATCAGCGGACCAAACGCCAGCGCACCACCGACGCCGAACGCAATGGCGAAGACCGTCAGAAGACTGACCCATTGCCAGCCATCCGACAACTCTGCCACGCCGGTGCCGAGGGCGGATTCCACCGCTCGCGTTGCCCCGATGAGGACGGGCGCAACCGCTGGAAGGGTGAGCAGTGGGAGCAATGTCTCACGGCCTCTCGATCCAGCAGCTAGGCCTCCGTACAGAGTACCGACCGCAGCGAGGCCACACGTCGCGGAGAGCAGGGTGGTGACGAGCAACACAGCACCGTCGCGCCGAATCGTTTCGCCATACAAAATCACCGCAGCGAACAGCAGCAGTACCTCGAGCGCAAGCAACTGCAGCGACAAGCTGAGCGCCTTCCCAAAGAAGATGGCTCGGGCATCGACGCCAGCGACCCTCATTGCATCGAGCGCACCATCATCAGATTCGACCGAAAAGGCGCGTTGCACCAGCAACAGTAAGCTGAACATCGTTGCCAGCCACACCAACCCGGGAGCGACGAGCTCGAGCACATCGGTGTTTGCATCGAGGGCAAATCCAAAAATCAGCATAGTGACACCGGCAAACGGCACCACCTGATTCGTGATCACTCTGCTTCGTACCTCGATACGCAGATCCTTCTTCGCGATCAGCCACGCGACTCTCCACATGCTCACGGCGGGGTCTCCGGCGCGCTTCTGACCTGACCAGCCACGATGTCAACGATTCGAGTCGCCAGGCTTTCGGCACGATCGAGTTCATGGCTCGCAACCAGAATCGTCGCACCGGCCGCAGCCGCCTCACGCAGCGTGCTGTCCAATTCGTCACGACCGGTCTGGTCTAAGCCCGCGTGCGGTTCGTCAAGGAGCCACAACCGGGCACGTCGCGCGACGAGGCCAGCGAGCGCCGTGCGTCGCTTCTGCCCGGCCGACAACTTTCGAACCGGTACAGCGGCAAGCCGTTCGGCCACGCCCATCCGCCGCATCGCCGAATCGATCTCTTCGTCGGACGCTCCAACCGTGGCGCCCCAGAAGCGGACGTTCTCGTTCACGGTCAGGTCGGAATACAAACCGTTTTGGTGGCCGAGTAACCCGACATGGGGGCGAATCGCATCCCGGCTCACCGTGAGATCATGGCCGAGCACGAACGCCTCACCGCGAACGACGGGGACCAACCCCGCGCAGAGCCGCAGCACCGTAGTCTTTCCCGCCCCATTTGGGCCCCTGAGCAGCACAATCTCGCGTTGCTCAATCCGCATCGTTGCGCCTGACAATGCGGGGAACTGGCCCAGTGTGGCCACGACGCCCCGCAGCTCCACTGCTGCGGTGGTGCCAGGCAGTAGCTCATCGGTCGGTGGCACCAGGCCACGCTATTCGTTTCACGACGGACCTCCCCACACCTGCCACTCCCCTTTCGAAGTCGAAACAACCGCACAATCGACGCACATGGTCGATGAACGAGCACTACCGTTAACTGGATGTCGGAGATCGATACACCTTCGGGAGCTGACTCCCCCGCTATGGACAGTGGCAGGTTTGTTACCAGCGCTCCGTCCGGCGCACGCCCCCCTGCCGGAACAAATTGGGAAAGCCCACGCTCCAGCGACCGCGTTGCGATGCCCGGGTCTGTTGGCGTCATCCGGATTGGCCGGACCATAGGCACTGCACCCAAACCCACTCGACGAGGACGGGTCCGCAAGTTCGATCGGCCCCCACCACCTCATGATTGGCGCTGGTACATCGGCAACCTCGGTAAAACGCTCATCACCGTCGGCCTCTTGATGTTCATCTTTGTGGGCTATCAGCTGTATGGCACCGGTATTGAGACCGCTGCTCAGCAAAACCGACTTGAAAATGAGTTCGAAGAACTCCTCAACGCCGTCGACCCGATCTCGGCATCAGACTTCGAGTCCAACGGCCAGTCAACCGACGAACTCGGCGCAGGCGGTTCCGATACGGCCGCACCTGAACCGCAGCCAGATTCCAACGTAGAAGTTTCTGACGTTGCGGCTGTTCCCGTCGCAGATCAGAACATTCCCGACCTTGAAGACGGCGATGCGTTGGCCCGTATCGAGATTCCCAAGATCGGCGTGAACGACATCATCGTGGCGGGAGTGCAAACCAGCGACCTGAAGAAGGGACCTGGCCACTTCCCTGACACGCCATTGCCCGGCCAGCTCGGAAACGCAGCAATCGCTGGTCACCGAACCACCTACGGCCAGCCGTTCCGCAATGTGGATCAGCTCGATCCGGGCGACGAGATCCGAGTCACCACACTCAGCGGTGTCTTCGTCTACAAGGTCACCGGGACCCAGATTGTGAGCCCATCCGACTATCAAGTCGTGGCGACCACCGATCCCACTCGCGCCAATCTCACGCTCACTTCATGTCATCCGGTGTTTACCGCTCGCGAGCGGATCGTGATCTTCAGTGAACTCGACCGGACCGAGTCGGCACCTGTTGGGGAACCGGTCATCAATTACGGACGCCCCGAAGAAGCCGTCCAAGAAACTGCAGAAATCCCCGGCGACGCCAACCTGCTGTCAGAAGACCTCGGGGTCACCAACGAACCGGGCACCAACGACCCCGCAACGCCCGCGGTCGAAAATTCGGGCGAAACAACGGGGGCGCTTGTCGCTCCCGACACCCAGAGCGACGCCAGCCAACTCGGTTCTACTGGAGTGAATGAAGGCATTGCCGACGCATTCTCCGAAGGCTGGTTCAGCGACCCGGGCGCAAACACCCAGGTCGCCCTCTGGGGCCTGATTCTGTCGGTCGTCAGCGTGGCCGCCTACGCCATCAGTCGACGGTTGCGCCGTGACTGGGGGGGTCTCCTCATCGGCCTCGTCCCCTTCACGCTGGCGCTCTACTTTTTCTTCCAAAACGTCAATCGCCTGCTTCCCCCGAACCTCTGAGTCGGCTGGGAGCGGAACAACCGGTGACTAGCGACCGATGAAGTCAGCTCGTCGCTTTTCGAGGAATGCGGTGCGGCCTTCCTCGGCATCGGCGCTCGCCCAGGCAGCGGTCCGCTGGGTTTCGAACTCGACGTCGACACCAGCTTCGGTCGATTCCAGGCCCAGCTTGTGGGTCGCCATCGTGAGAGGCGCAAGGGTCGTCAATCGCTCTGCCCACACCATGGCATCCTCAAGCGCACCCAGCCGGTGAATCGCGCCGAGGCGATGCAGATCAGCAGCGGTGTAGGTCTCCGCTGCGACCAGCATTCCGCGCGCTACCGACGGCGTGAATTCGTCCGCGATGCGGCGAACCGTCCAGTGATCAACGACCAGGCCAAGCTTGGCAGCCGGTACGCCCAGCACCGATTCTGGGGTGGCGATGCGGAGGTCACACGCAACGACGAGTTGAGTCCCGGCGCCGAGCGCAGGCCCGTCAACCGCCGCGATGACCGGCACGGGAAGCGACCCGAAGCCACGAAGCATCGTTCCAAGGTCGGTCGCGAACTGTCCTTCTTCCACCCCGGCCAAGTCCGCACCGGCGCAAAACGCTGGGGCCGCTCCCGTCAACACGACGGCGCGAACATCTGACCCCGCTTCGCGTGCCAGTCGTTCTTGGATCTCGAGCAACTCGAGCAACGTCGCGTGATCGAGCGCATTGCGTCGTTCCGGACGGTCAAGAGTGACCAGTTCCACACGGTTGTGACGTTCGGTTTTTACCACTCGGTTACTCCTCGTACTGCTTGGTGTCGACTCGCAACATCTTTGCGATGTCGAGCCGTACGCTAGGCCGGGCATGGCCACCGACGACGAAACGACCACCGCTCATGAGGTCGATCCCGTCCGGGTCAAGCGGGCACTGGTCGCGAAGTGGACGCTGCTGGCCAACCGGGTTGGCTACCTCTTTGTCGCCCTCGCAATGGCGCTGTTCTTCATGGCGTTCGCCTTCGGGTTCACAGCGGCGATGGCCACGCTCGTGATCATTTCGCTGACCATTGGCTGCACGCTCCTGGCCCCATCGATCGTCTTGGGATGGGCGGTGAAGGCCGCAGAGCGCGACGATCGCGAGCGCGGATTCTGATCACCGTGAGCGGTCAGACGATTCGGTGGATCAGACGTTCACTTCTGACGGTTACCCTCCAGTAACAATGTCCCAGCGACTCCCGGCCAACGCTCGACGCGAACAGATTCTCGATGTTGCTCTCGATGTTTTTGCCGACTCTGGATTCCACGGCGCCTCGATGAACGATGTCGCTGTGGCGGCAGGAGTCACCAAGCCCGTGCTGTATCAACACTTCGATTCGAAGCGTGATCTTTACAAGGCACTCCTCGACGAAGTGGGCGCCCGACTGCTCGACTCGATCGCCAAAGCCACCGCCGAAGCCTCCGACGGCAAAAACACCACGGAGCTTGGTTTTCGAGCGTACTTCCGGTGGGTGTCCGACGACCATGCCGGATTCCGGTTGCTCTTTGGTGGCGGCACCTCCAACGACGACGAGTTCGCTGCGTCGGTTGCGAAGATCACTGCGGAGGCAGCAACAGCCACCGCCCCGCTCATCGCCGTCGACATCCCCGAATCGAGCCGCCGCACACTCGCGCACGCGCTCGTTGGAATGGCCGAAGGCGCAAGCCGCCGTCTGGTTGAGTTAGGCGACGAGTTCGACCCCGACCAAATCGCCACCGAAGTTGCGTCGCTTGCCTGGGCCGGCCTCCGAGCTCTCTAAGGTTCTTCGGTCGCTGTCAGCCAACCCTGTGGCTCGCCGTGTCCAATCGTGACCTCGAGCGGGCGTCGTCGAACTTCTCCGTGATTCTGTTCCCGGTTTACGGGACTCGATTCACTGAGTCCGGTGAGGCATGTTGACAGGTGTTTACTTGTGGTGTTGGATAGGGGCATGACCGACACGCTCGACCCCATCGCTCCTCAGTCCCGTCGCGCTCACGAGAACCGTTACCTGTCGGGGAACTTCGCTCCAGTTGAACAGGAACTCACCGCATTCGACCTCGCGGTGACGGGGCAAATCCCCGCTGAACTCGAAGGGCGTTGGCTTCGCAACGGGCCCAACCCCGACTCCCCCGTCGACGCAAAGCTGCACCACTGGTTTCTCGGCAACGGAATGGTCCACGGGGTTCGTCTGCGCGGCGGCAAGGCCGAGTGGTATCGCAACCGTTATGTGGCCTCGACGCACGACCGAGCCAACGGACGTGTTGGCGCCAACACCAACGTGGGCGGCTTCGCCGGCACCACATGGGCAATGGTCGAGGCAGGCGGTGCACCCTTCGAGATGAGCTACGAGCTCGACTCGCTCGGAGAGAATCGATTCCACGGCACACTCGACGGCCCGTTCACCGCGCACCCCAAGTACGACCCCTCCACCGGCGAGTTGCACTCGATGAACTACCAGTGGCCTGACCTGATCGACCACGTCAACTACACCGTTGTCGGGGGCGATGGCCGAGTCACCAAGAACCTGGCGATCCCCGTGCCCGACATGCCAATGATGCACGACATGTCACTCACCGAAACCTACGCGGTCATCTATGACCTGTCGGTGACCATCAACTTTGACGTACTCGCAGCGGGCTCCCCGTTCCCGTTCAAGTGGGATGCTGAGCGCCCCTGCCGCGTCGGGCTCCTCCCCCGTGACGGCAGCGCTGACGACATCATCTGGTGTGAGGTTGCACCGTGCTACGTGTTTCACCCCCTCAACGCGTACGACGCTGCCGATGGCACCGTCGTTGTCGATGTCTGCCGCTACGACGACATGATGGTCGACGATCGAACGGGCCCATTCAGCGAAAGCCCACCAACGTTCGACCGTTGGGTCATCGACCCGGCAACTCGCAAGGTCATCGAGACCCGCATCGACGACCTCCCTCAAGAGTTCCCACGACACAATCCGCGAGTCGGCCTCCAGGAACATCGCTTCGGCTACACCTCCGAGCTTCGCCCCGAATCACCCGCCGTCCATGGCATGGTGAGCAAGTTCGACCTCGCTGCGGGCAGCGTCGAGCGTCACGACTTTGGCTTCGGTCGCGGCGGCGCTGAGCCAGTTTTCGTCCCGAAGGCTGACCGATCCGAGGAGGACGCCGGTTGGATTCTCACTGTGGTGTACGACGCCACCACCGACTCAAGCGAACTACACATTCTCGACGCCGAGGACATCACCGCACCCGAGGTCGCCTCGATCGCACTGCCTCAGCGGGTGCCGTTTGGTTTCCACGGCAACTGGGTCCCCGACACTAGTGTCTCGCCCACAGCCCTGACCGCTCCTCGAGCATGATCCATGCGAGAGACACCGATGCGCGCGTCGGGTTCTCTCGTCACTCGGCAAGACGCTGGGCCACCGACGTGTTCCTGTGATCGGTCAGCCGCGGTAGGTCATGCCGCGGTATCCGTCTGCGAACCCCGCTGTTCGAAGGATCTCGACGAATCCTTCCGGTGCATCGGCACCCATGAGCGTGTCGCCGTTCACCTTGCGGACTTCGATCGACTTCATCCGGCCCGCTGGCACCAACGACATCAACGCCGCTGCCCAGGACGTGTCGATCAGCGTGTCGGGGAACGTGACGAGATGATGCCCCCGCTTATCGAACCAGGCCAGCAACTTTCCTGCTCGCAGCACAACAACCGATGACGTGTTGCGCGCCGGGCGGCCAGCGGTGACCGGCCACGACAGCGTTCCGCCGTAGGGGTTTGCCGGGTCCGTGGTCGCGAGCACAATCGGCGCAGGGACATCTTCGGGATGCAAGATCGGGTCCGGTGTTTCACGGGCCGACCGAAGACGATCGACCGCACCAGGCACCGCAAACTGGGCGGCTCCCAGCCCGTCGACGAAGTAGCCGCGCCGGACCTGTCCCCGCTCTTCGAGCATCTTCAAGACGCCGTAGACGTTGGTGTAGCCGCCCACGATGCCTTCGGCGAGTACCGCTTCACGCGTGACCACTCCGTAGCGCTCGACAAGCTGCAGCGCCTGAGCGTGCGACGCCTCTGTGGGGTGCGCCGCTGGCAGCAACAACGGTGCCACCAGGCTCCAACGGCCCTGTCCGGCCGGTGGGCCAATTCGATTCAAACGGCCCGGGCGCGGGCGCCCACCGACTCGCGACGAACGCGACGTCGTCTTCGACGACTTGACCTTCGCCCCAGCGACGACAGCACGCAGTGGTGCGAGCGAGTCGTTCGTGACTTCACCAGCCCACACGAGATCCCACAGCGCCGCAAGGATTTCATCATCGTTCGAGCCAGGAGCGGCGGAACGTAACTGGTTCCAGAAGCTTGCGCCGCGCTCGGCGAGCATCGTTCGTATCGCGTCGTGCACCACTCCCTCGGGGCGGTCGCGAGCTTCCCACCCTTGCGACAACAGCGGCAATTGGTCAGCGAACGTGAGGCGAACTCGGCCGTCCTTTGCGCCCACGGCACCAGCCCCGATCCAGATGACCTCACCTGCCGTGCAGAGTTCGTCGAGCATTGACGGCCGGTAGCCCAGGACCCGCGCGGGCAATACGTCTGCTTCGATGGTGGACGCCACGAGCGCCGCTCCGGACAGCACGCTGAGCGATTCGACCAACGCCTCGGCACCACGCCGTTTTCCGGGAATCTCATGCCATGCGGGGAGGAAACGAGCCAGAACTTCCTGCTCGACTGGCTCGACCTCCTTACGCAGGGACGCAAGCGACCGTCGGCGGAGTTGTCGCAACACGTCGGCATCGCAGAATTCACGCGAAACACCTTCGGGCCGGAACTCACCGATAACAATTCGGTCCTCACCTTCAAGTGCAGCCAGCGCGCCGGCGATTCGTTCCGGCGGTGCACTAAATCGCGCTGCAACGTCGGCGGTGACGAACGGTCCGTGCGTCCGCGCATACCGACCGACCAATTCTTCGAGCGGACGTGCCACCGGGTCGGTGAACGCCATCGGCAAACCCATTGGGATCGCACAGCCGAAGGCATCGCGGTACCGGGCAGCGTCTTCGGCCGCAGCGAATCGCCTGTCGCCGCCAACGCCGATCTCGATGGCCCGTTTCTCTTCGAGTAGCTGACGCATCCACACCTGCCCGAAACCGCCACCGAGTTCGCTGACCGAGTCGGCCGAACTCGTTCGCAGCTGCTCGGGGTCGTCGGTGCAACGAAGATCGACCTCGGCAACGGTGAGGTCGCCGACCTTGCGCAGCACGTCGTGGAGTTCGTCGGCCGATCGGGCGCGACGATGTTCGCTCACGCACTGCAAGTCGAGTTCGACGTCGGCAAGAACGTCGGGGTCGAGCAGGTCGCGGAGTTCCTCGGCACCGAGCAGATCGCGGAGGAGATCGCGGTCGAGGGCGAGCGCTGCAGCTCGGCGCTCAGCCAATGGTGCGTCGCCTTCGTACATGTAGGCGGCGATCCAGTTGAACAGGAGGCTCGACGCCATTGGGCTCGCCTTACCCGTGTCGACGCTGACGACGCGTACGTCGCGTGATCGCAGCTGGCTGAGTACCTCGCGCAGCGCAGGTACGTCGAACACGTCCTGCAAGCACTCGCGTGAGGCTTCCAGCAAGATCGGGAAGGTCGGGAATTTCGACGCCACGGCGAGCAAATCCGCCGCTCGTTGACGTTGTTGCCACAGCGGGGTCCGTCGGTCGGGCCGGCGCCGGGGCAACAGCAACGCACGCCCTGCACACTCCCGGAACCGAGCAGAGAACAAGGCTGTCTGGGGAAGTGTCGATACGACCAACTCGTCGATGTCTTCCGGGTCGATCATCAGCGATTCAATCGGCAGTTCATCGGCGGACTCAGGCAGCCGGACCACAATGCCATCGTCGCCCCACATCGTTTCGACCGGGATGTCGTAGCGGTCCATCAGTTGACGCTCGATGGCCATAGCCCACGGCGCGTGAACGGGGGTTCCAAACGGAGTGAGGATGCAGACCCGCCAGTCACCAATTTCGTCGCGGAACCGTTCGACGACCACGGTTCGGTCGTCGGGAACAGCGCCTGTCGCCTCCGCTTGTTCATCCAGATATCGAACGAGATTGTTCGCTGCGAAAGCGTCGAGTGAATAGTGATCCATCAATCGGGCGACGGCCGCTCGACTGACTGGCTGCTGGACCGCTTCGATCAACGCTCCGGGGTCGTCCCCATCCGACTTCTTCGATGTCGTTTCCGAGACCCCTGTATCGGTGACTGCCAAGTCACGGATCTCACGGACGAATGCACCGAGGGCACGGCCGAGTTCGAGTGGTCGGCCTGGGCGGTCGCCGTGCCAAAACGGCATCTTGCCTGGCTGCCCCGGGGCTGGCGTCACCGTGACGCGTTCGTACGTGATGTCTTCAATCCGCCACGTGGATGCACCCAACACGAAGGTCTCACCGGGCCGGGACTCGTAGACCATCTCCTCGTCGAGTTCACCCACCCGGGTCCCATCGGGAAGGAACACACCAAAGAGGCCGCGGTCGGGAATCGTTCCGCCCGACGTGACCGCCAATCGCTTTGACCCATCCCGAGCGCGAATCGTGCCGTTCACTCGATCCCACACGATGCGCGGCCGAAGCTCCGAAAATTCCTCGCTCGGATACCGGCCAGAGAGCAGGTCGAGCACATTGTTCATCAGCTCGTCGGAGATCTCGGCGAAGTTGGCGCACCGCCGAATCAGCGACGAGAGGTCGCTCACCGAGCACTCCTCCACCGCCGCCACGTGTGCGACGATCTGCTGCGCCAAGACGTCGAGTGGATTCCTCAAGAAGCGACTCGACTCGATTTCCCCATCGAGCATTCGCCGAGCGATCACCGCTGTTTCGAGCAGATCGCCTCGGTGCTTGGGGAAAATCGAACCTCGGGACGCCTCCCCCACCGAGTGACCAGCACGACCGATTCGCTGCATGCCACGACTGACCGCTCCCGGTGACTCGACCTGGATCACCAAGTCAACGGCCCCCATGTCGATACCGAGTTCAAGCGACGATGTGGCGACGATAGCGCGCAGCTCACCACGCTTGAGCTGGTCTTCGATGACCACGCGCTGCTCGCGCGCCAGCGACCCGTGATGCGCTCGCACCAGTTCCTCAACCATCGCTCCCGTCTCGGGGTCCACGACGCCTGGAACGCCTTCTTCCACTGCGAGTTCGTTCAGCTTTGCAGCGAGACGCTCAGCAGAGCGACGCGCGTTGCAGAAGATGATCGTGGATCGGTTGGCCAAAATCCGCTTCAGAATCTCGGGATAGATACTCGGCCAGATCGACGACCGAGAGTCTCCGGTGCCCGAGCCGGCTGTCCCGTAGCGCTCCTCCCACGCGGTCACCTCACCCGATGCGCGCTTGGGCTTGCCCATCGAGCCCATGTCCTCGACCGGGATGACGACCTCGATCTCCATGTCCTTGCGAATGCCCGCGTCGATGATCTGGACCGGCCGCTTCGTGCCCGCCTTCCCATCGGTGCCGGCGCTTGAGTAACCACCGAGGAACTCGGCGATCTCTTCGAGGGGACGCTGTGTGGCCGACAGCCCGATCCGCTGTGGCGGTTTCTCGGTGACCTCTTCGAGGCGTTCGAGCGTGAGCGCCAGGTGAGCACCCCGCTTGGTGGTGGCCATCGCGTGGATCTCGTCGATGATCACGGTTTCAACCCCGACCAACGTTTCAGCCGCCTTCGATGTGAGCATGAGGTAGAGCGACTCGGGTGTGGTGATGAGGAGATCGGGTGGGCGGCGGATCAGCTTTTGGCGATCGTTCGACGGCGTGTCGCCAGTGCGCATTCCTACCTCGGGCGAAACGAATGCTTCACCCAATCGCTCGGCGGCGAATTCGATCCCCTTGAGTGGCGCCCGCAGGTTCTTCTCGATATCGAACGCAAGGGCGCGAAGCGGCGAAATGTAGAGCACCCGGGTTCGGTGCGACCTCTCTTCGGGTCGCGGCGTCGTCGTGAGCCGGTCGATCGAGGCGAGGAAGGAGGCGAGTGTTTTACCGGAGCCAGTCGGGGCGCAGATGAGCGTGTGCTCGCCCTTGATGATCTGGGGCCAGCCGCTGATCTGGGGCGGTGTCGGAGAGGGGAACGACGACGCGAACCACTCTCGAACTGCCGGCGAAAACGCCTCAAGTGCGGGATGATCGGCGATCACGCCAGGCTACCGAACGACGGAACGTCCGTTCGCCCCAAGCTCATTGAGAATAGCCGCTTCGGCTGCCGGGCGCTCATCTCCGGGGTCCAGAGTGTGTTTGGTCCCGGAATCCGGGACCAAATTCACTGAGAACCCCGACGGATGCACTCAGATGCACAATTCGGTGCTGAAGTCCTGGTGACCGCGGCCGGGCTGACACCGAACGCCGTAGGTGGCCGAGACGAATCGGTACACGCCATCCTCGTCCAGCACGACGGTGGCGACGACCTGTGAGGCAGCGACCGAGTCATCGAGGAAGCCCGATGTCATGATCGAGATCTGGCTTGCAACGCCACCCGGACCACTCGTGACGATCTCGACCTGCACGGTTTCATTCGGCTGAACCGTTGGAGCGAGCTGCAGGCCGAGCATCGCTGGGTCGTTCGCCCAAGCCGGCTGGGCTTCTTCGATGTAGTCGTTGAGCCCGTCGGCAATGAGCACGCCCGTCTGCGGATCGACCACCGCAACTCCCGGCCAACCAGCTGAGGCGACCTGGCCGAGCTCACGACGCACGAACTGGCCGTCGGCGACCACGACCACGGTGCCTGACCGTTCCAACAACGACACGCTGCGCTCCTCACCAACCCGGCGGAAATACACGTCGCCGTTGTCGACTGCGAACTCGGGCCAGTCGGTGTTGAAATCGACGAACACGTTGTAGCCGTTGCCGATCTGAAGGAAGTCGAGCGCCAGCGCACCGCCGTCGTCGGTGGCCACGATGGTCGGAAAGTCGCGAGGTGTTTGGAACGCGGTCGGTAGCGCGAACCGGGTGAACGCGTCCACGCCGTCGATGCGGGTGACGCTGGCGCCCGCATCGCCCAGGGTCAGGTCGAACGATGGAGCTGTCGACTCGACGACGTCACCGTTGCGGTCAACCCACCGGTAGATCGGCGCGTCGGGCGCCGGCCGGGCCACACGGGCTCCGCAACATCCGACAGAGGTCAGCCCAGCACGACGTGGGATCAACGTGCTGTCTCCCGTGCCGTCGAGGCCAGCCCAGCTCATCACGACGGTCCCGGCGTTCGGGCCACTCAGCGGCACAGCGATCATGTCCATGCTGGGGTCGCCTCCGCCCGGGGTCATGTACTGGAAGTAGGCGACGTCGTCGGGTCCGACGTACCGGAAGAACGCGTCGGCATCGACGGGGAACGCTGCAACCGCGATCGGGGGTTGCAGGAGCACATCTCCCCGCTCGTCGTAGATGCTGAGGCTCGAATCGATCGGATCGAAGGCAACGATTCGTCCGTCCTCGGTACTGGCAAGGTGGGTGCAGGTGAGCTCTTCCTCCTCACGGCATTTCCGAGGAATGTTCAACACACCGGCCGGTGGGTCTTCCAGCCCAACGTTCTCGGGCGAGGTCGTCGACGTGACTGCGGCTTCGTCCACCGGTGCATCGACGGGAGCATCGGGCCATTGGGGCGGCATGCTCACCGCAGCCGGGATCAGATCGTCGAGGCGCGCGAGTTCGATCGCGTTATCCGTGGTCCGAGCGAGCAGCGTGCCCCACACGTCGCTGGCAACCACGTCCCAGTCGTCGGGCAGCCGGTACCACTCGCCAGAACCATCCGGATTGAGCACAGCGACCACCGGCATCGCGTTCAGTCCGAAATCTTCCTCAGGTGAAATGTTGGCGCCAATCCGTTCGGCGTAGATCACTCGTCCACCGCTTCCGGGAGCAACAACGTTGGGCCCGACGAATGGCGTGCTGTAGCTCGGCGAGCGCACGACATCGAGCTCCCACGAAGTCTGCGAATCCAACACCGAGACAACGATGCCGTTGCTTCCGTCGGTGCGTTCTGCGTCAAGGAGCGGAGACGGCGTTCCGAATTCACCACGCTCCCCCGAGCCGCGAGGTGCGCCCATCTCGTCGACGTAGCCAATGATCGGCACGTTCGCAACGCGGGCGCGAGCGATCACTCCATCGGGGCCGTGCCCGAAGAAATAGGCAGGAAGCTCAAGGTAGTCAATGAGCCCGACCTCTTCGAATGCGACCACCTCACCGGTGCGATCGCCCACGAACGGAATCGCGACAAATCTGAATCCGCGTGGCACGGCTTCGTTGCCTTCGTCGAATACCGGCTCACCCAATCCGTACACGACGCCACCTGGGCCACTGACGATCGACGACACGTTCTCTGCGGTCTCCACCTCTACGTTCGCGATGCCGTCAGGACTCGGACCAACGGTCGTAAACCCGGAAACGCCTGGCTGGTTGACCACGACGTTGTCTGCGCCGATCGCGAATTCGATCCGATTTCCGTTCGGGTTCGCAACGAGTGGCACCGATGCGTAGACGACCGGTTCAAGGAGCTGCGGGGGGTTCGCAGCATCGACGGAGATCGTCTGCTGAACGAACGGTGCGCTCGGTACGACGTTGGCGCTGCCGGCCTCGGTGGTGGTCGTGATGGCCGTTCCTGCGCTCGGGGGACGGGGGATCGTCGCGGGAGCACCGGTCGTCGCTGACCCCACCTCGTCGGGCTGTTCCAACGCGTCCAACACTTCAGCAACTGGGTCACCGCTGTCGCCATCGACCACGACGGCAACAAACCCGGCTCCAAGCAGCGCAACCACCGCTGCGGCCGCACCGAGCATGATCAGGGGCGAGCGTCGCCGTTCAGCAGATCGGGACAGCGAGATCGACGGCGGAGCGCCACCGAGGTCACCGGCGTCACGGCGTGATCGAACCGCACTCAAAGCTGCCTCGGTCTCAGTATCGGTGACCGTCATCTCGTGCTCGTGGGTGGCCGCCATGGCGATGCCACTCAGCTCGTTGTCGATGCTTTCATCGTCACGTCTGGTCACGGCCGTGCCTCCTGGAAGAATTCATCGGGGCCGCCGAGACGGCGCCGCAGGTTCTCTCGCGCCTTCGACAACGCCGACTTCACCGTGCCCGTAGCGATCTGCATAATCTCAGCGACGTCGGCGACCGATTGATCGTCGACGTAGTACAACGTGGCAGCGAGCCGTTGTTGCGGAGTGAGTGACGCAGTGAGTTCCTGCCATTTCACCGATGCGACCGCTGCGGCCGGGTCCGGGCTGCCGGGTGATCCAGCTCGCTCCCGGGAGTCAAGCCGTTCGACGGCGGCTCGTTCGGCCACGCCACTGCGGTGGTGGTCGATCAGCAGGTTGCCCATCACGCGCCGGCACCATGCCAAGGGCGCGTCATACGACGACAGGTCGCTTCGCCGGTGATACGCCCGAAGTAGCGTTTCTTGAGCGAGTTCTTGAGAGACGTGGCGCGGCGCCGACATCGCCAAGCCCATTGCCACAAGGCGCGGGTAGGCGTTTCTGAACAGTTCGTCGTAGTCGTCGTCGGTCATGTGGTGTTCCTCGCCATCGCATCCAACTACACGAACGACGCGCCGTTCTGGTTGCCGCTCGGGCCAGAAGATCGAACTGCTCACTCTGGCGAATTGTCAGCCGGGTTCAATGAAGCGACAGGTTGCTCAGAAACTGCACCGTTGTCCATCCGCAGGACCCGCGTGAATCGCACAGATCGCAGCAATTCTCGATCGTGACTCACCAGGAGCACCGTCCCGGTAAACGTATCGAGCGCTGTTTCAAGTTGCTCGATCGCATCCATGTCGAGGTGGTTCGTTGGCTCGTCGAGCACCAGCAGGTTGGCACCGTTGGCCATCAGCACAGCCATGGCAGCGCGGGTCCGTTCGCCGGGTGACAGCGTTGCCCCCGGCCGGTTAAGCTGATCCGCCCCGAGGCCGAACTTGGCCATCAAAGTGCGGGCTTCAGCGACGACCAACGCCGTGGCATCACAGAATGCGGTCAGCAATCCGTTGTCGCCGACGAGGCGGTCCCGAGCTTGCTCGATCTGACCGATCACGATGTTGCTTCCCAGCGACGCCCGACCTGACGTTGGTTCGCGAGCCCCGAGGAGTAGTTCGATCAATGTCGATTTGCCACTGCCGTTTGCGCCAACGATCGCGATTCGGTCACCAAACGCCACGCCGAGATCAACGGGTCCGAGGCGGAAGTCTCCACGATCGACAACGGCCCCATCGAGTGTTGCGACGACGTCGCCGCTGCGGGTGACCGTCGGAATTTCGTAGCGAAGCTCCCACGCAATTCGAGGTTCGTCGACCGTGTCTAAGCGTTCGAGTGCCCGGTCCGTACGTGCCGCACGTCCGGCCAATTGCTCGGTCTGGTTCATCTTGAAGTTGCGGACATGTTTGTCGCCCTCGTCGCTCCGGTTGACCTTCGCGGCGCCTTGCGATGCCCACTCACGCTCGCGCTGGCCCCGGTTCAGAAGCCCTTGACGCTTGGCGTCGTACTCGTCGTAACGGTCCTGGGCGCGCTGGCGGGAACGGTCGCGTTCCTCGAGGAACGAGCTCCATCCGCCGGCGAACAAGGTCGCAGCATGCGAGTGATGATCGATCTCGACGACGTCGGTGATCGTTCGTTCCAGGAAGTCGCGGTCGTGACTCACCAGCGCGACGGGAGCATCGAGACCAAGGAGCCACTGCTCGAGGCGAGCAAGTCCATCGAGGTCGAGGTCATTGGTCGGTTCATCGAGGAGCACAATGTCGAATCGCGAGAGCAAGAGGGAGGCAAGCGAGACCCGAGCTGCCTCCCCGCCAGACAACGTGGCGGTGGCCTGGCCCCGTACCCGCTCGGTGAGTGAGAGATCGAAGAACACCTGTCCGGCACGCGCATCGAAGTCGGCGGCGCCCAACGCCAGCCATCGGTCGAGCGCCACGCTGTAGCGATCGTCGGCCTGCGGTGCACCAATCGCCAGGTCATTTGTCGCCGCGTCAAGCTCCATTTGGGCCGCAGCCACACCGGTTCGTCGCAGCAGATAGTCATCGACGGATTCGGTGCCCGACCGATCGGGTTCCTGAGCGAGATAGCCGACGGTGGCGGATCTGGGCGCAAGCTCAACAGATCCTTCGACCGCGCTGGTGTGATCGGTGATCTGGCCGGCGAGCGCTTGCAGCAACGTTGATTTGCCGATTCCGTTCGGACCAACAACCCCGATGCGGTGGCCCGGGGCAAGCGTCAGGTCAACGTTGGAAAGCACGGTGAGTGCGCCGCGAGTGACGGTGAGTTTGCGGGCATTGAGGGAAGCAGACATAGGAACTCCGAGGGCGTAGGCGAACGGTGGGCGTCACTGCTGCTTCATCGACTCCGACAGTAGTCTCGACGGTCCGCTTCCGTTCGCCCACGTTTTTGACGATCCCCCCTCCACCTCGCTTTCACCACCCTCTTCTCCAACGTGTCGACCATCAACCTCCGCCCCTGGCAGCGTGCCGCGTTTGACCTGTTTGTGGCCGCCGGGCAGCCCAACCCCAGCGATGGGTCGGTTCATCCCGACTTTCTCGCGGTCGCCACACCGGGCGCTGGCAAGACCA
>JBLFZD010000013.1:0-25004 GCA_047610085.1 Ilumatobacter sp.
AGGAGAAAATTCGATGCTGAGTTGGTCACGGCCCAAGCATGTCGAGCTCACACTCCGGAGCGAATGCACCACGTAGCAGCGTCGGTCGCCGCCGGCCCTCCCCAATTTCCGTTGCGTCGGGCATTTCAGCGCGGTGCGCCTGCGATGAAATGCCCGACGCGACGAGCGGCACGGTGAGTGGTTCGACGACCACGGCACGGTCGTACTCGTTCGTACTCTTGATGTGATCTTACCGATTGTCGTGACCGACGTTCGCTCACGAGTTGAGGCGCGTTGCGCGCATCCAAACCACCGTGGGACGTAGCCCATCGGAAAAGTCCACCGGCTCCACGTCGGGGAGCAAATGCTTCAACGTGGATCCGTCGGCATGGGAATGCGGCACGTCACCGGCCCGAATCGATATGTGCTGGCGTTCGACCGGATGGACCAGCACCTCCTCGAGTTCAGGGAGCAAACCGAGTAGGTCGGTAGGCAACCCGAATGCAAGGTTGACGGGATCAGCGTGGCCCAAACGGAACACCACCGCATCGGCAATGACCTCGGTGACGGTGTCGACAAAGGTGAAGTCACGGCTTTGCGTGCCGTCACCATGCACGGTCACTGAGCGACCGTCGAGCGCTGCGTCGATGAAAACCAGCAGCGCTGCGGCATACGCATGGCCGGCCGCTTGAAGCGGACCGAACACGTTGAAGAAACGGAACGTCAACGTATTCATGCCGTAGCTATTTCCGTATGCATTCGTGTCTGCCTCGGCCGCCAGCTTGCTCGCTGCGTCGGGCGACATCGGCCGCGTTGCGAGGTCTTCAGACTTGGTAAGGGTCGCGGTCGCGCCGAACACGCTGCTCGATGACGCCACAACGACGTGGGCATCAAACCTTCGCGCCGGCTCAAGCACGGCGACGATTCCCGACGTGTTCGCGACGTGGCTCGCCAACGGGTCGGCGATGCTGCGCTGCACCGACGGCCGCGCACCGAGATGCACGATCGAATCGAATCGACCACCCGGTCGATCGCTACGGGGTCGAGGAACGAACCTTCAGCAAGGTCGACGTCAACGCCGTCAAGGTTCGTTGTAAAGCCAGTGCTGAGATCGTCGAGAACGACGACCTCAGAGACTCCCAGCACCGAACCGCTGGTGAGTCGTCGGCAGAGGTTTGCTCCAATGAACCCGGCTCCGCCGGTGACAAGAACGCGCATGAGCCGATTCCAGGGAGTCGACGGCCAGCACTATGCGGCGAAGACCCCGAGCACGGCGATCACGAGCAACACGCTGTTGCGAGCGATGTGCCGCGGCCCGAGAGGCCGGGTCGAAGCACGGCCAAAACACGCGCAGGGCGGCCGGGTACCATCCAGAATTCTTCGCACGATGAACACGGTGAATACCAGGAGCGTCAACACCGCAATTATCGCCGGCCACGGGCGGACGGCACCGCTCACCAGGAGTGCCCCGAGCACGATTTCGTACCACGGGACGATGGACGCGAGGCATCGGTCGACACCCAGGTCCGCCGACTGGCGCAGCCAGTCGTGCTGGTCGGCAAGCTTGGCTCCACCGGAGAAGACGAACATCGCTCCGGTAAGCAGCGATGCCACGAGCGCCACGCTCGTCACCGCGTCTGTCCCCTCGCCTGATCGATCAACATCTGAGGGTTACGTTATCCTCGCCACGGTGGCACTACGGGTGCTCTGGGTGAGTACGGGCCTCGGCCCAGGTGGTGCTGAACGGCTCCTCGTTGAAGTGGCGAACAGCATTGACCGCAATCGATACGGCGTCCAAATGGCGTATTTCCTGCGGTGGAAAGACCACCTTGCTGGAGACCTCGAAACCGCTGGCGTTGCTGCGACCTGCTTGTCGACGATCCACCAAGATCCGCGATGGCCCTGGCGCTTACGCAACGCGATGGATGGCGTCGATGTCGTTCATCTCCATTCACCCGTTCCGGCGGTTGTTGCGGGCCTCGCTTCGTTCACCTTGCCGCGTTCACGTCGGCCGGCCCTCGTCACCACCGAGCACAACACGTGGATCTCCCACCATCGACTCAGCCGCTGGGCGAATCGGCTGACGTCGGGGCTGACGTTGGCGCAATCGCTGACCGGACGACGAAGCGCTCCGCCGTCCGCGCCTCCTTGGACATCGATGACGCCGTCGTCCTCATTGCACCGTCGCCAACTTCCGCGCCCGCAAAGATCACCCGAACCTGCTGCGCGCTGCACGCCAAATAATCGACGCAGGTGTCGACGTCACAATTATCGCCGTTGGACAAGGACCCGACGAGGCAGCGATCACCAAGTTGCACCAGCAGCTCAACCTCGAGGACCACGTCATCTTGGCGGGCTTTGGACCCAATGCTGTCGATGTGATCGGCGCATGCGACATCTTCACGTTGGCCTTGGCATGGGAGGGGCTCCCGGTCGCCGTAATGGAGGCACTTACACTCGGACTGCCGATCGTTGCGACCCGCGTGGGCGGCTTGGCCGAGTCGCTCGACGAAACCGGCTCGGTCCTCGTCGCTCCCGGCGACTCCTCTGCCCTGGCCGACGCACTGACCACGCTCGTTGTCGACCCCGAACGTCCGACTGAGCTCGCCAGCGGCGCACGGGTCGCGCGCTGCCAACGAATTCGACTCGTCGCACGCCATGACGACCATCACCGAGCACTACGACGATCTCGCTGGCCCCGCTCGCACACAGCCCACTCCCCCCACCTCCGCCCATCAAACGATGCACGTCATCGGTTCCCTCAGCGCCGATCGGCCTTCGATCGATGACCGGCGACGACACCGCTGTGGTCATCGATCTCCTCGTTGCTGCGCTTGGGCGGAGTGATGACGAGCGATACAGCGAGCTCTTTGCCTGAAAACACCGCAGCAACCCGTTCGGTATGTCGCCGGGCTGGGTCGCCGTCGACTCGGGTGACATCGTTGGGGTGCGACTTTTCGTTCGGTGGCGCTTTCGTCGTGGGGACCAGACCCTCTCGGCTGTTCGCGCGGTTGATACCGCAACACATCCCGATCATCAGGGCCGCGGTCTATTCACCCGGCTCACCAGCGACGCCCTCGCTGCGTGCCTCACCGACGGCGTCGATTTCGTCTTCAGCACGCCCAACGCACAGAGCCGCCCCGGCGACCTCAAGATGGGCTGGCGCGACGTCGGCCGTCCGCGGGTCACAATCCGACCGACGTCAATCGGATCGCTCGCCTCGATCATCAAGAGCCGAACGCCCGCCGACCGGTGGTCGCTCCCCATCGATATCGGCGACGACATCAAAACGTGGCTCGATCACGCCGACCCGGCCCGACGCTCCGCTCCTGATGTCTCCTCGACCGACCGCAACTTGCGAACCGACGTCGACGACACGGTCCTGGCGTGGCGGTATGGACGCAGCAGCTTGCACTACCGCATGATCGACGATGGAAGCACCGCGATCATCGTCCGACGCCCAAGGAAGCGGCAGTGAACTCGTCATCGCCGACAGCTTCGGAAACGCGAACCTCACCGATCGCCTTGGCGCACCGAATCTGCGCGGCCGCTTCGCACCGATGCCGGAAATTGGCCCTGACTGGCGCGCCCTGAACGACGCCGGGCAACCGCCGCTGCCACATTGGGACCTCCGGATGGGCGAAATCGAGCTCTTCTCAGCAGGACCTCCACGGAGTCAGGGCGACCTGCGGCCCTCAGGTGCCGCAGAAGGTCTGGTAACCCGACGCAAAGTCTGCTGGCGCCGGAGCAGCGAAGCGTTCCAGGCCCAAACGTTCGTTAAACGGTTCGGCGAGCACACGCATCAGCGTGTCGAACGGCTCCATTTCACCGGCACTTCCTGCGGCGAGGGCTTGCTCGACCAGGTGATTGCGCGGCACGTAGACCGGGTTCACCATGTCCATCGCTTCGGCCACATCAATCTCAGAACGTCCTTCATCAGCGCGTGCTGCCGTCCAACGAACCAGCCATTCCTCGAGCGCTGATTCATCGGACACCAGCGACCGCACGGACGACTCGTCACCACGAACCGCTGCCGACAGGCTGCGGAAGAACATCGTGTGGTCGGCACCCTGCAGGGCAAGCAGTGCAAACAGATCTTCGAAAAGTGATCCGTCTGAGGGCACACCGACGAGACCCAGCTTCGCTTGGAGACCTGCATCAAAAAACTGCTGGTACCGCTCGGGATACGTATGAAGCAGCGCCGTCGCCGACTCGACCGCTGCGTCGAGATCCGCGTCGATCAGCGGCAGCAACGGTTCAGCGAGCCTCGCCAGATTCCACTGGCCGACCTGAGGCTGATTGCCGTAGGCGTAGCGACCGCCCTGGTCGATCGAGCTGAACACCGTCGACGGATCGTGGGCATCCATAAACGCACACGGGCCGTAGTCGATGGACTCGCCCGAGATGGTCACGTTGTCGGTGTTCATCACGCCGTGAATGAAACCGAGCAACATCCATTGGGCGATCAGCGACGCCTGCACATCTATCACCGCGTCGAGGAGCCCGAGGTATGGGTTCGGCGCGTCGCGGGCCGATGGGTGATGTCGGTCGATCGCATAATCAGAGAGCCGGCGAACCAGTTCGGGGTCTTCCTGGGCAGCGGCGTACTGGAAGGTGCCAACACGGAGATGGCTTGAAGCCACCCTGACGAACACCGCTCCGGGGAGCATCGTCTCGCGAACGACATCATCGCCGGTGGCAACGACAGCCAGACCGCGAGTGCTCGCAACGCCCAACGCGTGCATTGCCTCAGACATCAGGTGTTCGCGCAGCATCGGGCCAACCGCGGCCAGCCCATCACCACCGCGAGCGAATCGGGTGCGGCCTGAACCCTTCAGGTGGAGGTCATGCCGCTGACCCTCTGCACCCACGACCTCTCCGAGCAGTAACGCCCGACCATCGCCCAACCGCGGCGAAAATCCGCCAAATTGATGTCCTGCGTACGCTTGCGCCACCGGTTTGGCACCAGCGGGCACGACGTTCCCAACGAGCACGTCAACCCCCTCGGGGGTGCGCAGGTCGGCTGGATCTACACCGAGCGATGCAGCCAATCGTTCGTTGAGCACGAGAAGCCGGGGCGCAGATGCTTGCCGCGCTTGCCAGGGGTCGAACAACCCGTCGAGGTCACGCACAAACGTGTTGTCGAAGTCGAACAGGTCTGGTTGGGACTCGCTCATGCAGGCGACGCTAACGGGCCAGGTCTCAAGAGGTCGCGGCCTGCACCTAGTGTTTGCTGTATGGTCCAACTGCACGAGATTCGATCGGTGTCGCGGTTGGGAGGTGAGGTGCGTTTCGACCTGATTGGTGCGGGCCGCCGCGATGTGGTGTGCGTCCCCGGTGGGAACCGCCCGATCGATGACCTGGTGGAGTTTGCGAACGAGTTGGTTGCACGCTCCGACGTTCGAATGGTGCTGGTGCAACCGCGAGGCCACCCTGGCTCGAACCTGCCGCTTGGCGACCACACCCTCGCCGACCTCGCCAGCGATGTGGTCGCAGTCATCGGAGACCTGGGCCGACCGCCGGCGGTGGTGCTGGGGCATGCGTTCGGTAACCGGGTCGTGCGCATGGCTGCAACGCTGCGCCCGGACCTTGTCGCTGGGGTCGTGCTCTGTTCGGCGGGCGGTTTGGCCGGCCCCACCAAAGCCTTCTTCGTATCGATGGCGTTCGCCGTCGATAAGGACCGCCCGATGGATGAGCGGATTGCTGCGTTTCGACGTGCGTACTTCGAAGAGGGATCCAACCCCATGGTCTGGTGGCGACCTGGGCCCGCAGCGCTCACAAAAGCGATCAACGCAGAGCCGGTTCACGTGTGGTGGGCCGGAGGTGACTGCCCGATGCTGGTGGTTCAAGGCGAACTCGATCAGGCCTCCCCTCCCTCCAACGGTGAAGCACTCGAACGCAGCTACCCCGAGCGTGTCACCTTGCACACGATCAAAGGCGCAACGCATACCGTGCCCATCGAACGTCCGGCAGAATTCGCCGAACTTGTGGCCAACTGGTTGGGCACGGCGCTTTCAGCGTTGGAATGAACTCGACTCGGCGCTGTCGGACCGCGCCCGCTCTGACGGTGTTTGGCCGGACGGGTACCAGCGGCCGCAGAGCCGTCCAACCGTCCGCAGGAAGCTGATGGTTGTTGGACGCCGGGACAACGAAGGCGCTGGCTCATCCGCGACTTCGGTGGCGGCTCGCTGCGACCGGGGTGCGGTGAGCGACAGGCTGACCGATCGCGAGTAAGAGGCTGCGGTGGCCCGGACGGCGGTGCTGCCGCAGTTGGCTGAGCTGGGCTTGAAGCCGATCATGGATTCCGTCGTCCTCTCAAATCGCGCATGACGCCAGAGACATGAACTTGTGGTTTTCATGTGATCGTGTCGTTGTCATTTCATGGGCACTCCGGGGTTATAACTCGTCATCGAATCATTGCGAACGTTGCTGGCCGTACTCGACCATGGCGGTATGACACGGGCCGCCGAAGACCTACACCTGTCTCAGTCAGCAGTGAGCTGGGAGATCAAACGGCTCGAAGAACGGGGCGGGCGCCCGTTACTCATCCGCGACGGCCGCACGCTCCGCTCCACCCGCGATTGTCGAGCGCTGCTCATTGATGCTCGCGCCATAGTCGAGGTTCACGACCGAGTGGCCAGCCGGCTCGAAAGTTCCGAACTCACCGGCACCGTGCGGCTTGGCTCGAACGAGGAAGTCGATCCGGCCCGAATGGCCAGGCTCCTCGGACGTTTCAAAGTTGCGCACCCTGGCGCCACGATCGAATTCGTAATCGACCACCCTGAGTATCTGGCCGCGCAAATCGACAGCGGCGAGCTCGATGTCGCAATCGTCCAAGTCATCGAGGAAATGGTGCGCCCGTCCGACACCGTCCTATGGATCGACCGCCTCATGTGGATGACGTCAGCTGAGTGCCGCCATGAGAGCAAGGAGATCCTCCCTCTGATCACGTTCGGCGAACACTGCTTCTATCGCTCGGTGAGTGAGCCGTCGCTCGACGAAGCGGGCATCGGACACAACATTGTGTTTTCTGCATCGTCGATCTCGGGTGTCGCGCAGCGATTGCGGCGGGGCTCGGCGTCGGCGTTATCGGCGCACGTTACGTCGACGACGACGACATCATCCCGTTGCCGCGGTCACGATCCCTTCCCGACTTGCCAGTGATCCTCCAGATCGCCCGCACCGTGCCAGGCGAAACCTTCGACGTCGTTCGAGCGCTGGTCGACGCAATCTCTGCCGAACTCCTCGATCCCGCAACGAACCGAGCCGCCTGAATATGCGATGCAGTGCGGCCCGGAATCTGCCAACGCGATGGGCATGCAGATCTCACCCCGCTTCATCACAGCCCTCGGTGTTGCGTTCGCCCTCACCCTCTCCGCCTGCGGCGGTTTTGATGCCGACGACACCACTGAACCCGTCACCACCGCAGCGGAATCAGCAGACGAAGTCGCCGATGACACCGCTTCGGAATGACCCGAACTGATTGCTGTTGAGATCCCCGCCGATTGGGACCCAAGCGTGCCGACAAGGCCAATGGAAGCAATGACTTTGAACTTCACCGAAAGCCGACTGTTCGATGAATCCGGATCGATCTACGAGCTCCAGTTCGACGGGAGCACCGGGCTGATACCCAGACGGTGTACGGCCAGTACGAGGCCATGGTGCCCGCTGCTGGCTGGACTGCCTCCACCGACACGACGCAGCTGATCGGCTCGTATTCACTCGACGACCGAACGCTGACAATCGTCGTCGTGCTCAACATCAAGACACCCAGGCTAAGCGTCCCAAACTGACGCTCAGTTCGACGAACGCAGCGCCGCTCGGCGCGCCCGGCGAGCGGCGCGACCAAGCATGCCGACCGGCTTCTCGCCCCGCTCGACCAGCGACAGCAACCGTTCCAGCTCGAGCTCGAGCCGGTCGCCATGGCTGCGCCCAGACCGGGCAACGAAGAATCCGCCACCGATTAACGGCAGCGACACCAGCGGCAGCACGAGTATCGATCCGCTCACCGCAAGCGCTGTTACCCCGACCCCTACCCCTGCAACTCCCGCAACTGAACCGACCCCCAACCGAGTACTTCGCGGTGCGGAACGACCGGCGCGGACTCGAACGAGCGTTCGCGGTCGCGCCGGTGTCGAACCAAGGATCAGCGGAACCGCCTCGATGTCGAGCGAACCCACAGTGCCAAGCTGACCATCTCCACGCACGTTGGTGAGGAACCGCCCGAAGCGCGCCGAAGCATCCGACCGACGTCGAGCGTGCAACGTTGACGCCGAGCGGCGGTCGCACCGCAGCTTGTGCACCGACGTGAGCCACGCTTCGGTGCCCGCAATCGCAGCCGGAACCGTGACCGGCAGTTCCCGCTCGATGACGATGTCGCGTGGTCCAACGAGCCGATCGAGCCGAGAGGGCGGCCCGGCAGGCTCGATTGCCAGCCGCTCGACGGCCAGCGAATCACGCACAGCGTTGCGGTCGATACCGACCTCTGCCGCCGCTTCGATCAGCGTCTCGGAGTCGATGCCGTCACTCATCTCGGCGTCGCCCGCGTGTTCAATCGCCTGCGCCCGGTTGAGAATTCGAGCAACGTCGTCTCGATTCAGTCGGTCGGCCACAGCCCCACAGTACGGCGTCAGTCCCGCCCCGATCGTCACGACCGCGGCGAACCCAATGATGAAGAAGATTCTTGACCATATTGGTCGGGTATGTTGCTGACATGCCCGATGAGCCAAATCAATCTCCAGCGACACGCGCCATCACTGCGGGACGCGCTGCGAGCGGTCGCTCACTCGCACCAGCACTCTGGGCATCTTCCACGTGGGAGTCGGAGTCACTCGAAGATGCCCACCTTCGAGCCACCTCCGTTCGCCACGGCGGCTTCTACAGCCGCTACTGCAACCCCACCGTTCAGTCGTTTGAGCGAGCGATGTCCGAGCTGGAGGGCGCCGAGGAGTCCCTGGCGTTCGCATCAGGAATGGGCGCCATCGCGTCGACGGTGCTCGCTTTATGTTCGAGCGGGTCCCATGTCGTTGCCCAGCGCCAGCTGTATGCCGGCACACTTGCGTTTTTGCAAGGGCCATGCGCCCGCCTCGGGATTGAGACCACGTTCATCGATGTTGGCGTACCTGGAGCATTCGCTGCCGCTGTACAGCCCGGCCGCACGATGGTGGTGCTCGCAGAGACCCCCTCGAACCCACTGCTGGAATTGGCCGACCTCGACGAGTTGGGTGCGATCACGGGCCCATTCACGGTCGTTGATTCAACCTTCGCTACGCCCCTTGGACAGCGACCGCTTGACCATGGTGTCGACATCGCGTTGCACTCGGCCACCAAGGGCATCGCCGGCCACAACGATGCCACGCTGGGAGTCATCTCTGGCGACGCGGATTTGTTGGCTGAAATCTGGGCATACGCGGTGCTGCATGGCGCGACCCCCTCTCCGTTCGATGCGCTCAACGCCCTTCGCGGTCTCCGTACGCTGGGAGTTCGCACTCGCCAACAAAACGAATCAGCGCGATCGATCACCGTGATGTTGGCGGACCACGCCAAGGTTACAGCCATCCACTATCCGGGGCTGAGCGAGCATCCCCAGTTCGCGCTTGCGAACCGCCAGCTGTTGCAGTACGGCACCGTGCTCTCATTCGACCTCGGCTCCCGCAACGCCGCAGCGGCATTCCTCGATCGCGTTCAACTCTGCAGGATTGCCGCCTCGCTCGGAGGCCCTGAGACTCTCGTCTGCCACCCAGCGACGTCGACTCATGCGAGCCTCACACCCGACGAGCAAGTCGAGACTGGCGTCAGCGAAGGACTGATCCGCATGTCGGTTGGGCTCGAAGAAACAGTGGACCTGCTCTCGGACATCGAGCAAGCCCTCGCCTAAGCACCCCGACCTGATTCGCTGGCGTCAATCCGGAGGCTCTCTCTTCGCCCTATTCGTCGATGATGATTTGGCTCGGTCCGAAGTTGAACCACGACGCCACAACCGAGTCGATGTCGCTGGCATCGCCCGACCAGTCGAGTCCTCGCACCTGCTCCAAGGTCCGGCGGCCCAGACGAGACCGGAAGACTTCAAACTTCGAGGTGTTCAGCTCGACCTGACGTTGTGCGCCAGGTGTTCCAGCGACGCAGCTGGTTCCGTCGGTGAAGTTGAACGTCAACTCGAGCGGAGATTGGATCCGCTGAGTCAGCAGCAACATCGCGTCGTCGATGATCGCCGTCTCACGGTTTCCCGGGCGTCCGATCGCATGGCGGATGTCGTGCTCATGGGCGTGGCAATCATACGGCGGGCGCTGCTCGCCCATCTGCTCGATGGCCGCGCCAAAGAGCTCGTATTGGATGAGTATTCGCTCGAGTAGTTCCTCGACGGAGAAGGCGGCGTTTCGCTCAACTTGCGATGCGGTCCACGGGTCGGTCGCAGCGCCGTCAACGCGGCCCGCCAGGCCATCATCAGGTACACCGGCAACGTGGGAGAGTAGGTCGCGAGCGGTCCAGGTGGGCGTACAGGGGACGTGCGTGGCCCACTCCTCGTCGGTCAGCGTCCGGGCGAACGCAACGAACGACCCGACCGCTTCGTTGTATCGAACACCAATTCGTCGCTCTCGCATGGGCTCACTTTGGCATAACCGGAGCGCCCGATCTCAGTGTGCGTGCGTGGCGTGATCGAGCTCGTCGTCTGCGCAGTGGTGTTCACACTCCACTTGGAGCGTGAGGTGTTCGATGTTCAGGCGCTCTTGGACCGCCGCAGCGAGTTCGTCGACGATCTCCTGAGAGCGATGAACCGTCATCTCGCCGTGAACCACGGCGTGCGCCGATGCCGTGTGGCGACCACTCCCAAGCGAACGGACGTGGACGTGGTGTGCGACGTCGACATCGGGGTGCTCGCACAACAGCGATTCCACATCCCGGGTGGCCGTGCTCGCCGGTGATCGATCGAGGAGCACGCCAATCGCCGAGCGGATCAGGTGCCAGGTGGACCACACGACCGCTGCCGAGACCACCAACGATGCAATCGGGTCGATCCAGGACGCGTCGGTCACCACCAGCAAGCCACCGGCAACGACGACCATCACCGAACCTGCGAGGTCGGTGAGAAGGTGCAGGCGTGCAGCACGTAGTGAGATCGCTTCGTCACCGTGACCGTGTCCAACCAGTAAGACTCCCGCTCCGTTCACTGCGATGGCGATGAGGCCGATGACGATGACACCGCCACCTTCGACGGCTTCGGGCTCAAACAGCCGACGAACCGACTCCATGGTGATCCAGGCCACCGAGGCAAGGAGGAGGACCGCCGAGATGAACCCGCCGAGTGCGTCGGCCTTGCCCAGCCCATACGACCAGTCACTCGATGCGGGCCTGCGGGCGACACGAATGGCAATAAATGCGGTGATCAGTCCGATTGCGTCGACCGCCTGGTGCGCTGCATCAGCAAGCACCACAACCGACCCGATGGTAAGACCGACGATGATCTGCACCACGGCGAACAACGTGTTGGCACCCGCAGCGATGCCGAGCCTCGCGCCATCGTGCCTGTGCTCATGTTGATTCCCATTCATTGAGAATGACCATATCGGTTCGGTACGCTCCTGTCATGTCCGAACCCCGCAATGTCGCAGTTTCGCTGGATCTGACCGTTGTTGACGTCCTGCAATTCTCGCGTTTTGAACTCCTCCTGGGCGGCGAACGCGTCGGACTCGCCGACTATTCGATGAGCGGCAATGTGATGACCGTGCCCCACGTGGAAACTGATCGAACGCACCAGGGCAAGGGTTTTGCTGCGGTGTTGATGAATGGTGTGATCGATTCGCTCCGGGCGAACGATCGGACGATTCGACCCGTGTGCCCATACGCCCTGGCCTACATGCGACGCCGGCCCGAGACCCTGGATTTGCTTGCCGAGTGACGTATCGCAACATCACCACCCTGCGAGAACTCGGACCTGCGGCCACCGCAACCGAAATAGAGGCGGGTGCTCGTCAGTACGTCCGCATGACCAAGACGTCAGCAGCGCTCGCTGGAATTGTGGCAATCTCGACACGCGTGGTCAGCAAACTCGCACCACACGAGAACCCGCCCAAAACTCCCCGCCGCACCGCCCGCCAACTTGAGATACTCAAACCCGGTTGGAGTAACCCAAGGTGCGAAACACTGTTTGGCCAGATCGCGAGCGGGTCGTTTTCGGCAGCGAATTTGACGACCCGGGTGTCGTCGGTTCGGCCAACAAGACGCTGGCCTTCGTGGAGATCACGCACGGCCTTCGGGAGCGAGATCGACGAATTGATCAACAGCATCGTCACCACGCCGAAGAACGCACTGGCCCAGGGGTTCGCGTCGAGGTAGAAGATCCCGATCGCCAGGCGGATCACGGCCATGGACAACCACACCTGCGCAATCCAAGTAGGTGGGTACGCAGCGGACACTGCTGTGCTCTGTTCCAAAGGTCCCACCTTCTAACGAGGTGAAACCATCGAGACAATCCCCCAAAAGGAGAGGGCCATTTGGCCCGAGTCAGGAGTAGAAGGGGTTGGAGCCGGTGGAGTGATCGGTGAGATCCTTCACGCTCGTGATCTCTTCGAGTGCTTCAGCAAGCATTGTTTGTACGCCTTCGAGCATCGTCATCTTACTCATCGAGCAACCGTGGCAGCCCCCGCCCATGGTCATGTAGGCAGTTCCTTCACCGTCGTGGCCCATGTAGGTGACGAAACCGCCGTGCGCAGCGAGCGCCGGATTCACTTCTCCAGCGACGAGCGCTTCAACTTCGGCGGACAATTTGTCGTCGTTGACGAGACCTTCAACGTTGGCAACAGCGGGCTTGTTCGGGTTACGAATCACGAGGCCCTGCGTCGACGTGTAATCGAGCGTCGCGCCAGTGAGCAGCTGAAGATCGTCACCCGGGATGATCACCTTCAGACCGTCGTGCGTGCGCACTTCGTCGCTGAATCCGACCTTCAGGAATTCTTCGAACGACAGGTCGTATCGGAACTCGGCGCCCGGATCCGAAGCGATCCCGAGGCGCAGACCAAGCTGGTCCCCATCGGATTCGTCATCGCGCATTTCCATCAGCTGTTCAATTGCTTCGGGCGTGACCGTGATGATCGGCTCACTACCGGTCGATGTGTCGGATTCGTTCGCCACAGCTTCGAGATGAGTCATGCCGATAAAGGATACCGTCAGCGCGGATGAACCTGGAAGGTCGCCTCTCAGTAATTCGTGCCGACAGTGAGCGCATTGCGCTGTGCGCTCTCGGCGGCGAACTCACCGCCCCGGTTACGGCTTGCCCTGATTGGGATCTTCGCGCGCTGGTGACCCACGTCGGCGGTATTCATCGTTGGGCGACCATCGCGATCGACAATGCCGAAATGCCGGTAGCCGACAAGATCGAGATGCCTGAACCGGACGCCTCCGGCAGTGATTTGGGAGCGTGGATGCGAGAGGGTGCCGCAGCCCTGACCGACCTGCTGGCCGTCACGCCGCTCGACGCCGACACTTGGCATCCGTTTTCGCTCGAACAGAAGGCTTGGGTGTGGTCGCGTCGCCAGGCCCACGAGACCATGATGCACCGTTGGGATGCTGAAGTTGCAGCGTTCGGTTCGTCTGAATTCGAGCCTGAGTTGGCTGCAGACGGCTTACAAGAATTCTTCGAGTTGGCGCTGCCACGCGTGTTCCTTCGCGAGCAGGTCGCTCCCCCACAGCAAAGCCTCCATGTGCATTGCACCGATGATGAGCTGGCCGCGGGCGCCGGCGAGTGGATCGTTTGGAACAACGATGGCGAGTATCAGCTGGAGACGGTCCACCGGAAGGGCGACGCCGCGTTACGAGGCACCGCTCAAGACGTGTTGCTTGTCTTGATGGGCCGCGCTGACCGGGCCGCACTCGACGTACGTGGCGACCCTGCCGCTGCGGCTGCTTGGCTCGACTTGCCGGGCCTTTGATATGACCGAGGCAACACCAGTAAAGGTGACCCCGGTTGGACTCATCGCAATGGGCATGGCGATCGTGAGCTTTTCGCTCTCGACCCCGATCATCAAGTGGGCGGGCGAAACCGGTGTGGTGCTGGCATTTTGGCGGATGTGGTTGTCCGTCGCGACGTGGTGGATCTTGCTCATCCTCCTGCGGAAGCGCGAGGCGCGTCGTGGGGGGCCAAAGCGTCCCTACCCCGACCGGCGAACCTGGAAGCTGGTCGCTCCAGCCGGGCTGACCTTCGGCCTGAACATCTCGTTACTTTTCACCGCAGTGACGCGAACAAGCATCGCCCACATCGAATTCATCGGCGCGATGGCCTCGTTGATCATCGTGCCCGCCGGTGCATTGCTGTTTGGCGAACGACCCAACTGGTCAGCCTTGCGTTGGGGCGTCATCTCGCTGGTCGGCGTTGCGATGGTGCTGTTCCTCGGCTCGGCGACGGGCACCGCGACCGTGGGCGGGGACATGCTCATGATTATCTCCCTTTGCTCGTGGACGAGCTATCTGCTTTTCTCCAAACGAGCACGCGCCGCAGGCGTCGACACCGTGTCGTTCATGGCATGCATGATGCCGGTTGGTCTCATCACCACCGTCCCGATGGCCCTCCTGATTGCTGGGAGCGAAATCTTCGGAATGTCGAGCCGCGGGTGGCTCGTCGTGTGCGGCCTCACCCTTCTCACCGGCATGGTTGCGCACGGGTGTATCGCCTTTGCACAACAGCACCTTCCGATTGCCTCGATCAGCGTGATGCAAGTGTCTCAGCCGGCCCTTGCGGTGCTCTTCGCCGGGATCATTTTGAGCGAGTCCGTCGAGCCGTGGCAGATGGTCGGCATGGCACTCGTGATCATCGGGATCCTCGCGTTCACCCTTGCCAGCCAGCGCTCGGCAAATCCATCGAGCTGACGATCGTAGCGGCTGGCACACTGACGTAATGGAGATCAAGATCCGTGACGCCATAGAGTCCGACATGGGGCAGATCACCAACATCTTCAATCAGCCCATTCCCGAGGGGAATGCTGAATGGACCGAGACGTTGCACACCATCGAAGAACGTGTCGACTGGTGGCATGACCGGATAGCAACCAGCCGCCCGGTACTGGTGGCTGATCGTGACGGAGCGGTAGTCGGAGTCGCCAGTTACGGCGACTTCCGCGAAAGTACGTGCCGTGAGGGTTTCCGCAAAGTGTGCGAGCACTCGGTGTACGTCGATCACGATGCACGGGGATCGGGTGCAGCCCACCTGCTCATGAACGAACTCTGTGACCGCGCTCGCGCAGCCGGGCTTCGGTGGATGATCGCCTCAGTCGACGGCGACAATCCGGAGTCGCTAGCGTTCCACGTGCGGCGAGGATTCGTCGAGGTCGGCCGGATGCCCGACATCGGTTTCACCTTCGGGACCTGGCGCACCATGGTGTTTCTCCAGCTCGACCTCGACACCTGATCGTCAGCCTCCGCTCAGGTCCGCGCCACCTGAAGCTGGCAGGATGAGCCGATGCGGATTCTCTTGACGAACGACGACGGCATCGACTCGGTGGGACTCCACATCCTCGTGCGAGCGATCTGCGAGCTCGACGGTGACCACGAAGTCGTCGTCGCAGCACCTGACCGTGAGTTCTCTGGTGCAGGAGCCGCACTCGGTGCGCTGCACCTACTCGAACCCGAAATCATTCGCACCCCGATCCCCGATTGCGACGCCGAGGCATGGGCCGTCAACGGCCCTCCCGGCTTGTGTGTCATGTTCGCTCGACTCGGCGCGTTTGGTGATCCGTTCGACCTGATCGTTTCCGGCATCAATCCGGGCGCCAACGTCGGCCGAGCGGTGTACCACTCGGGCACGATCGGCGCTGCCCTGACGGGACGTAACGGGGGCGTTTCGGGCATTGCAGTCAGCCAAGCGGTGCAAGGCTTCGGAGTGGAGGGTCAAGCATGGGACGAGGCAATCAAGGATCTTCATTGGGAGACCGCTGCCGACGCTGCGAAGGCAGTCGCTCAGGCGATGGTCGATGACATGCCCACCGAAGCGGTGGTCGTGAATCTCAACGTGCCCGATTGCACCATCGATGAAGTCAAGGGCTGGAAGCACGCCAAGGTGGGGAGCCGACCGCCCCGCACGGTCGCTTCGGCCGAACTCTCACCGCTCGATGGCCGTGAGGACGCCTTCAAGGTGACGATGAAGTGGGGAGAGAAGCTCGAGCTCGACCCGGACACCGACGCCGGAATGGTCGAACGCGGTTACATCGCCCTGAGCTACCTCACGTGCCTCGAACACCATGATCGCCCAGACATGGCCCACGCCGACAAAGCCCTCGACGCATTCCTCAGCTAGCACCGACATCCGGTGTCAGACACCCGTTGTCGGACATCTGGTGCCAGAGGCGCGCGTGACGTCGGTCGTGTTTCTTGGCGACGAGAGACCCGACCAGTACGGTCCCGAATCATATGGCGAGCCCGATCGACGTAATCACCGCATTTCTGCGTGCGTTCTCGTTGCACGACCCTGATGTGATCGCCGACATGGTGTCGGAGAACTTCCGTAACGAACACCGCAGCTCATTGGGCTCCGATTGCGTCGGACGCGAGGAATACCGCAAGCGTCTCCCCCACTTCCTCAACGCATTCGAGGACCCCCGCTACGAAGTTGATGACCTCGTGTCACAGCGCCGCGACGCCGTCACCGATGTCGTCGTCCAGTACCGGTTTCTGGGGCACTACCAGAACACCAAGATCGAGATCCCTGGGGTCATGTGGTTCACCGTTCGCGGGCAACACATTACCAAACGGGTCGACACGTGGGACTCGCTCACCTTCCTCGAGCAGACCGGCAGCGCCCCGGTCGCAGACGACGACCTCTAACCGTCAGCGCTCGTTCAGCGTTCCCACAGGAGCGTGTCCGGATGGAACTGGGTCCATGCGAACCAGAACGCCTCGTGGGCAGCAACCGGGTTACCCGAAGCGGTATCGACAGCGACCAAGCCGTCGCCAGATTCACTCAGCTCGATGCCCTTCAACTCGACTGGCTCACCGGCGTTGAACGCTGCAGTCGCGTCCTCGGACGGGAACGCCAATGTGGCGCCGTCTTCAAGGATGACGCCCACAACGAACTCCTGCACACCGAGGCGATCGTCAGGGTTTCCGATCGGGAAGATCGGGCCGTCGTCGTCGCGCCCACCAAGCGGGTCGAGGTCGTAGCTGCGGTTGATTCCGCCGTCCTGGGCGATGATCCGGGTACCAGGATTCTCGCGCTTCCACTCCGCCCAGGTCGAGCGCACAACCGTGGTCTGCAACAACTTCACGTCGGCATCTTGCAGCGACCCTGAAACGGCGGCACCGGTAAAGGTGTCGAAGACCGACGACGTCAGCAGGTCGTACATGACCTTGTTGGATCTATTGAGGAGGCCGGAAGTGCGCATGACCGGCACCTCGTCGGCGCCTTCGATCGGCGAACCGTCAGCCCGATCAGTGAAGTACGCCTGGGCGGAACCGCACAGGGAGCAGTACGGAATACCGAGGCGGCGTCCGCCAAGCGTCAGATTGAACATCTCATGGATCTCGGCGATGTTCAGCGGTATTGCCAACGACTCGGCACCGACGGTGATACCAAAGACCGTCCGCTCATCGAGATACCAGTCTCCGCCCGCGGCACTGGTGGTCGCAGGGTCGTCGAGCCCGGGGATGCAGCCACCTGAGCAACCGTTTGGATCGCCGAGTGGGCGATCGTCGACGAAGACGCCGCCCCACGACAGGTGTCGCCAGTCGATATCAGCGTCAGCATCGTCGAAGAAAGGGATCCAGCTGTCTTCAAGGGGGGTAAAGAGCGCACCCTTGTCCTCCCGGTAGCCCACGTAGTCGGGGGTGTCCCAAGCAATGAGATGGTTCGAAACGCTGGACCACGGACTCACCTGGAGACCGGGATCGGTCTGGATCGACACACCGGTCAACCGCTCGAAACCCGCGACTAAGCGCTCGGAGTCGGATCCGCTGAAGATGCGGAGAAGGTCGGAGACGAACCAGGCATGGCGGGCGTCGCCCGAGTTGAACAGGTCATCCATCGCCGCCGGGTCGAGGCTGCCAAACTTGATTCCACGGTTGATCTGATTGATTGCATCTTCGGCCTCAGGATTCGCTTCAGCTGCGTCCGGCGCAACGGGCGGCTCAGGGTAGGTGTACCGCTCGCGGCTCGGCGCGTCGGTCGTCGCAACGGTGTCGGCATCGGTGCCGTCGACCACCGTTCCGGCAGACTCGACGCTGCGGGCCAGGTCTTGGCTCTCATCCGGCTCACCGGTGCAGGCCCCAAACGCGAGCGCGGCAACAGTTGCGGCGACGACAACACGTCGAGATGGCCGAGCGGAGGTGATCCTCATGACGCCGAGCGTAGGAATGCGCCGGGAACGGAGTGCGAACGGGGCACACAACAAGTCGGAAACACCGAGCCATGTTTCACCCGGTGCGTGCGCGAGCCGCTCGGATCAGGCACCATAGAGGTATGGCAGATGGACCAGTTTTCACCGACGCCGCCCTGCGTGAGCGGCTCACCGGCATTCAGTACGAGGTCACCCAGCAAGCGGGGACCGAGCGTCCCTTCACCGGGATCTATCACGACACCACCGACGATGGCGTCTACCACTGCGTCGTGTGCGACACGGCGCTGTTCTCGTCGGAGACGAAGTACGACGCTGGGTGCGGCTGGCCGTCGTTCTACGCAGCGCTGGACTCGGATGTGGTGCGCTTCGAACAAGACTCCAAGCTCGGAATGGTGCGGACCGAAGCACTCTGCGCCACATGTGGCGCGCACCTCGGCCACATCTTCCCGGACGGCCCTCAGCCTACGGGCGACCGGTTCTGCATGAACTCGGCCTCGCTCGACCTGCAGTCCACCGACGACTGAACCCTCCACGTCTGGCACCGGTTGTCCGACAACCGGTGTCTGACCCCCGATGTCGGGATTGGTTAGGCGTATCGTCCGGAACGTGATTGCTGACTGGGGAACCGACGAACGAGCGTTGACCGACACGGTGAGCGTGTTGTGCGGTGCCAACAAGGGCGGATACCCGTCGGGCAACTCACTTGTCGTGCGGGGTGCGAGCGAGACAATCATCATCGACCCGTCGATCGATGTGGTCAGCCGAGGTGGCGCGCCCGTTCCTGTCGATGCCGTCGTCAACAGCCATTGCCACGAAGATCACATGGCCGGCAACGGCTTCTTTGCCGATGCCAAGATCCACGTGAATACCCAGGACCTTCCCGGCGTCACCTCGCTTGATGGGCTCATGGAGGTCTACGGCCTGGACGGCGAAGCTCGGCGAGACTTCGAGACGACCGTGCTCAACGAATTCAACTACACACCTCGCCCCGATGCGAACGGGTTCACCGATGGCCATGTGTTCGACCTGGGCGGTGGAACCTCCGTCGAGGCGGTCCACTTGCCCGGCCATACACGCGGGCACTCAGGTTTCCGGATGGACGGCGTGTTTTTCCTGTCCGACATCGACCTCACTGGATTCGGGCCGTACTACGGCGATGTGTGGAGCGACCTCGACGACTTCGAGGAAAGCCTGGTGAAGGTTCGCAACGAGGAAGCCGACTTTTACGTCACCTATCACCACAAGGGAATCATCGAGGGCCGCGAAGAGTTCGTTCGGTTGCTCGACGGATTCCACGCAGTGATCGGCCGGCGACACGATGCGATGCTCGAGTTCCTCGCTGAACCACACTCGATTGAAGAGATGGCTGCGCACCGATTCATCTACCGACCGCATGTGCAGATGGCCTTTGTCGACTCGGTCGAGCAGCGCAGCTCGCAAATGCACGTGGCGCGCATGCTTCGCCAAGGCGCAGCTGCCGAGGTCGAGCCCGGCCGCTTCCAAGTCATCTGACCGGCGCGAAGTCGGCCCGTCTCACCCGAGGAGATCTCGGCAGACGTAGTGCCACAGGCGGGTTGTGAGCGACAGGGATTCGAGGTCGATGCGTTCGTTATGGCCGTGGAATCGGGACCCGAACTCGCTGGCATTTAACTCGGGGCTGAAGAGTCCTGCACCATAGGCAACCGCTCCCATCTCGCGATATATCCGAGCGTCGGTGAACCCGACGACGAGTTGTGGCGTGAGGCGTGCGGTCGGGAACGGGATATTCACCGCTCGGGCGAGCGAATCCCAGAGCGGCGTGTCGACGCGGGACGCCGATGCCGGGTCGTTCATCATCACCTCGACGTCAACGTGGTCGGCAAGGTCGCCGAGCGCAGCACGGAGATGCGCCTCGACTTCTTCAGGTCCATCGCCCGGCAGCGTTCGGATATCAACTTCGACCACGACCTGATCAGGGATGACGTTGGTCTTCATATGGCCACCATCGACCAGGTTTGGCGAGAAGGTCGTATGGGTGCACGCGTGGAGGTGCGCAGCTGCGGGCACACTCGGAAGTTCATCGAGGAAGCCGTCGATGGTCGACTCGTCGAGCAGGGCAGTCGCCCAATCATCGGGAAGGCCAAGCGTCTCGACACGAGTGCGCCACAGTTCGGTGAACCGCGGTGCGGGTCGATAGTCGGCGAGCCGCTGGACCACGCCGGCTGCTTTGATGAGTGCGTTGTCCTTGCGGAACGGCATCGATCCATGGCCGGGTGTGCCACGCACGGTGAGCCGGCGCCAGGCAACACCCTTCTCGGCGATATTTACACCAACGAAGGGCGCCTCGGCGGGACCACTGTGGATGCCTCCGTTTTCAGTCAGCACGTAGTCGGTGCGGATCGCATCCGGATGGTTGTCGGCCATCCAACGCGCTCCGTGCGCGCTCCCCGACTCCTCGTCGGCCACGCCGAAGTAGATGAGGTCACCGGTTGGGCGAAAAGCGCCGCGAGCAACATCGTCGGCGATGTCGCGAAAGGCGACCGCCATCGACGAGGTCAGGTTGAGCATGTCGACTGCGCCGCGACCCCACACCTCACCATCGATGAGTTCGCCACCGAACGGATCGTTGATCCAGCCATCCGCGTGCACGGGCACAACATCGGTGTGGCCCATCAGACAAAGGCTCGGGGCGTTTGGATCCGTTCCAGCAATGCGACCAACGATGGAAGCTCGCCCCGGCACCGGTTCAAATCGCTCGATGTTGACCGCAGGGCCAGCGATCACTTGCTCAAGCACGTCAGCATTGCGAGTCTCGTTGCCTGATTCGCGGGTGCCATCGTTGACGCACTCATTGCGGATCATCGCCTGCAACAGGTCGACCGTACGGTTGGTCAGCGTGTCGAGTTCTCGGTCGTCGAGCGATGCAGCCATGGACCGATGCTTGCACGCGTCTTGCCGTTGCAACGACCGGTGACGACCTCAACCTCGCGCAGCGCTGCGGATGTGCGACGCGTACACAGCAACGGCGTGATCACAACAGATATCGAACTGGCGCTTCGGCAGCCTCACGTGCCCTGGTCGGGCCGTGCGGTGGCCTTGCGGTTGATGAGCTCGGTCGGCACCGTGCCGGTGCCGTGATCACGAACATCGGCCATCGCTTGTTCGATGTCATCGAATGCCTGACGACTCTTGGGTGCCTCAGCGCAATAGCGAGTCACCTGCGCCAGCGCAATGCGGCACTCCGGCATGCCAACCGCTTCGACATGCTGCTGTGTGCGATTGAAGCGATGGATCTCATCAAGGAAGAGCACCGTCTGGCGGCCTTCTCCACCGTTCGCTCCGCCGAGGCGAGCCTTTGCTTCGGCGACGACGCTCCGCACGTCGGCAAGGCCGGCGGCAACAGCGCTGAGCTCCTCAACTGCCATGCCGGTCTTCACGAGCGACGAGCCGAGCGATGGTGGTCTTGCCGGTTCCCGGAGGACCCTGCAACACCATGTTGGGGACGTGGCCAGCAGCGAGCTGGCGCCTCAGGCGACCGCCCTCGACAGCAAGGCGCTCCTGCCCGGCAAGCTCGTCAAGAGTTCGCGGGCGCATCCGGTCGGCGAGCGGAGCAAGAGTTTGACGGCGTGCATCGCCCGCGGCTGAGAACAGGTCGGAAGACATCGTCCGGATCATGGCATGGCACGTTCACCTGGCACAGCCAACACACGTCGGCGTCGCTGGCAGTGCGTCCAATCGCTCGGCAGCGATCACGCCATTGCAGGACGTGCACGTGCCGTACCGGCCGATATCGAGGCGATGTTCTGCCGCCTCGATATCGGTCAACGTGCTTCTCGCCTCGTCGAGTAGTCCAGCGACCTGTTGACGCTCCCAAGCGATTGTGTGGCCTTCTGGGTCGTGTTCGTCATCGGTGGCGACGTCACTGGCGGCCTCAACAATGCCGTCGAAACTCCTCACGAGGCTTGCAACGCGCCGAAGGCTTGCTCCATGGAGCGTTCGCAGCCGGGCGTTGGGGCCATCGGCCCCAGGTCCAGAGGTCATCGGGGTCAGTCTGCTGCAGTAGCGGTGATCTCAAACATGAACGGGGGGATTGCCAGGCGAGTCACACCGAGCATGCTCTCGGGAGGCGGTGCCCCGATCGACCCGAAACGAGCACCGAACACATCGAAGTTCTTCATACGTTCGTCGACATCAGTGACGTCGATGTCGATCCAGATGACATTGGTGAGGTCCATTCCGGCGGCGCTCAACACGGTCTCGTGGTTGTCGAGGGCGAGCATCATCTGGCTGGGACGTCTCGGAGCTTGGCCAAAATCTTGCGGAGCGTCGACCGACCTGACGAGTTGAAGGGCGGAGAGATCTCGCTCAATCGTGCGGGTGGACACCTCGAATCGTTCCGCCAACGCGGTTGCCGACCATCCAGTCGTGCGGCCTACGCTCCAGCCGCAGCGAGGCGCTGGTTGATCTTCTTGATACTGACCGAACCCTTGGTGCCAATCGGTTGTGCGAACACCTGGATGCGTAGCTCCTCAAGCATCCAACGGATGCTGGCAGCATCCGCCGTCATCTCGCCGACGGGGACGATGTCGACGAAGGCGGCGAAGCGTCTTTCGAGAGCGAGAACGTCGACCATGCGAACGCGATCCCGGTCGGCGGCACCTGCAAGATTCTCGAGACGATACCGAATGCCCTGTACATAGCGCTCGATGTCGGGGAGACGTTTGATGCCATGCACTGAAATAAAGCCGGGCCGCACCAGCCGCCCGAGGTGGAGGTTCGCATCACTCACCGATTCATGCAGTGCTGGCGCTCGCATCCGGGCGAGGTGTTCGTTGACTCCGCCAGCAGCAGCGACGACGCCGACCGCCCCACCGAGCGCCGTGCCCGCCCGGTTCGATCCCTTGGCTTTCACCTCGGCCTGGAGATCCTTAAACTCGGCCTCGGTAAACGGGATCGTGCCCGACGCGTCGAGGATCATGTCGACCGCAGCGGCGATGCAGTCGTCGACGATCGCGGTGACGCCGATGTCGGCTCCTGTGAGCGCCAAGCGTCCTGCGTTCGTGATCAATCGTTCAACCGAAGCGCGGGTCGGTGCACCGTTGAGCAAGAGAAGGCGCCGCACGCCCCCACGCATCGCTCGCTTCTGGAGTTCGGGCGTGGTCACGATGCGCAGCGACACGCTCTCGCCAACATCGAGCAGCGTGGGATAGGCCTTCACATCGAGTGCTCGATCGGTCGACTCGACGACCTGTGGAATATCGCCGAGGTCCCAGGTTGTGATGCCCCGACGCTCATCGATCGGTGCAGCCTTGGCAATCGACTCTCGGGCGGTCCCAACAAGGCGCGTCTTGATGGCCGCGAGGTCGAACCCAACGTCATGCACCTCGCCTTGGTCGTCGGAGACAACGATGTTCAGCTTCAGGTGCGGGTCGATCACCGTCGGATCGAAGGCGAGCGGCCGGACATTCACGCCCGACACCTCGGTGAGTACCTCGGCGAGGCGATCGACGAGGCGACCCGATGGCGGACCCAGTCGGTCCAGCACCTGGTCCACAGTCTCGGAAAACGGTATGAGCGTCCGCCGGATCGCTTTCGGCAAGCTGCGCATCAACTGCTCGACGACCTCATCACGATGGCCGGGCACCTGCCAATCGAAGCCCTCGTCGGTGAGCTGGTTCAGGCCGTTGAGCGGGAGGTGCACCGTGACGCCGTCAAGCGGTTCACGCGGTGCATAGCGATAAGTAAGCGGAAGCTCGATGTCTCCCTGGAGCCAGACGTCCGGATAGTCATCGAACCCGTGCCCGTGATCACCGACGAGTTCGCGTACCGCATTGTCGGTGAGATGGAACAGGCTGCCGTTCTGCTGACGTTCTTGTTTCCACCACCGGTCGAAGTGCTGGGTACTGGTGACGTCGACACCAACCCGAGCGTCATAAAAGGCAAAGAGCGCTTCGTCGTCGATGATCTCCACGCCCCGGGTGCGATCGCTCATCGAAGCCAACCGGTCGAGCACGTCGTCGTTATGGGCCATGAACTTCTGGCGGCCACGCCAGACTGCCGCGACCTGGTCGCCGGAGGATCGGGAACGCCGACCGTCCTCGGGGCCTTCCACGAAGGCTTTGGTGATGAACCAGGCGCGTGCCGCGTCGGGGTCAACTCGGTCGTAGCCGATGACCCGGTCGCTCACGAGCGGCAAGCCGAACAGGGTCACCTGCTCGGTGACGACCGCACGGCCGCCCTTTGGGTCCCAGCGCACGTTGCCGTAGGAGCGCTTCACCAGATGTTCGCCGGCCTTTTCGGCCCAGCGCGGGTCGATCTCGGCGACGCGGCGCGCATAGATCTGGTTGGTCTCAACGAGTTCGGCGGCCATTACCCACGGTGCAGATTTGCGGGTCAGTACCGAGCCGGGGGCGATCACGAACTCGGCTTGGCGTGCACCCTTGAAGTTGCGCGTTTCGCGGTCGCGCATGCCGATGTGCGAAAGCAGGCCGGCGAGCAGGGCCTGGTGGACGTGGTCGGGGTGGCCTTCTTCAGTACCAGCCTTGATCCCCATATCCGCAGCGACACGTTTGAGCTGGCGGTGAAGATCGGCCCATTCGCGAACACGCAAGTAGTGGATGAACTCCTCGCGACACATGCGACGGAAACGGTTGCCCGACAATTCTCGTTGCTGGGTCTGCACATAGTCCCAGAGCTTCACGATCGACAGCAGGTCGGAGCCCTTGACTT
>JBLFZD010000014.1:0-24149 GCA_047610085.1 Ilumatobacter sp.
CTTGACCCACAGATCGCGCCAATCGTCGAAGTTGTGGAATCTGCGGCCGCTTCGGGTCCGCCTCCGAGCGAGATCAGCGTGGACGATCATCGCGCCGGCTATCTCGCTCTCTCCGCGTTTGCCGGTGCTGGCCCGGCGCCTGATCACGTCGAAGATCGCACGATCCCCGGACCTGCAGGCCAGATTCCGGTGCGCATCTACCGCAACGAGGGTGCGCGTGGAATCTTCGTGTTCTTCCATGGCGTTGGCTTCACGATTGGCAACCTCGACCCCCACGACGAAGTCTGTCGCCAGCTCGCCGTCCAGTCCGGTGCGACCGTGATGGCGGAGCACTACCGGCTCGCTCCTGTAGCGCCGTTTCCTGCTGGCGTCGACGATTCGTGGGCCGCCGTGCAGTGGGTAGATGCGAACCGTGTTGAACTGGGAGGTCACGCGGACGCCAAGATCGTCGTTGCTGGTGATTCCGCCGGAGGCAACCTGAGTGCGGCGGTCGCGCTGATGGCCCGTGACGCTGGACTGGTTCCAGGAGTGTTACGGCGGTGACGTTACCGACTGGCGAATATCGCCGATCCGGGCGGAATCCCTTGCCGGCGTCGCACCTGCGCTGGTGATTACCGCCGAGTTCGATCCGCTGCGCGATCAAGGCGCGAACTACGCAGCCAAGCTCGCAGCAGCCGACGTCGATGTCACGTACTCGAACTACGAAGAAATGGTGCACATGTTCTTCCAGCTTGGCCCGGCCGTCGATGCTGGTGCTCGTGCCGTGACCCAAGTGGCAGACGCAGCCAAGGCCGCATTGGCGTAAGCCATTCCAGATGGCCAGCGCGCTGGGACCGACTCCTCGGCGGAACACCAGCGGATTTCCCGCTTTCTGTCACGGAGTGCAAAGTACGACACGCCGCGCTCGCCGCGCTCAACCGGGTGACAGAGGCCGGGCGGCGCCAGCCGCTCAGACCGGCTGTTCCGAACTATCGGTTGATGTACTCTCGGCGGAGGCGCGCGATCACCGACAATCCTGAGCTGCTTCTCAGGAGTGTGAAGTCTTTCCTCCATCGATGCAACTCCCCGGCGTCGCGTGCGAAATTGTTGAAGTGGACCACGAGGCCGGGACCACCACGCTTCGATTCGAAGTCTCCAACGCGAGGGCTAACCAGCTTGGTTGGGTTCAAGGCGGCGTCGTGGCAGCAATGCTTGACGGTTGTATTGGAATCGCGGGAGAAGTGCGGTCCGGCGATGTTCTTGCGATGCCGCTTGCCGAGATGAATGTCAGTTTCGTTCGGCCGGTTCCGTCGGGAACATTGATCGGTAAACAGAAACGTCACCGTCCCCGAAGGACGTCCCACCAACTCCGACATATGACCAGCATTGCGCGCCCGGGTCGCTGACTTGCGATCTCATAGGTTGCGTGATTCACGCTGAGTCCTGGTCGCAGGTGCGGAGCTACTGTCCATGAATGGGCGGGCGGTCGGTGTTGGTGAGAACGTCTCGGTCGCAATTGCAACCGGCACGCCGAAGTTGCTGCGGTCCACACTGATGGATGGCCCCGAGGGCTCAGGTTCGATTCCGGTTCAGGCATGGCAGATGATCGAGCAGCGGGGTGTCGACATCACCTTTCGTGCCGGTGAGACCTTGCTGCATCACGGTGCGCTCGGGCGTACCTGGTTCGCGATTGTTTCGGGGACGGCCCTGGTCACTGCAACGTCGACCCAGGGCGCGACCCTGGTGTTGGGTACGCGATCAAGCGGCGACCTGCTCGGTGAGCTCGCTGCGCTCGAAGGAGCCCCGCGTGCCGCAACGGCGACCGCCAAGGACACGGTCGTGGCGATCAAGCTCCAGCGAGAGGACCTCGACGCCATCCTTCGAGAGAACCCGGAGTGGGCGCTCATGCTACTCCAACAGCTCGCTGGACAACTCCGATCGATGTCGTACCGGTACACGCTGCGCAGCGAGGATCTGCGGCGACGCCTCGAAGCGCTACTCGCGACCCACGTGGAAGAGACCGGTGAGATGACGTTTCGTTCGACGCGCGAAGAACTGGCGAGCTGGGTCGGCGCTACACGGGAAGCCACAGCGAGGATGCTGCAGAAAATGCAGGCCGACGGCGTTGTTCGGCTCAGTCGAGGTTCGGTCGAAATCGTTGACCTTGACCGTTTCATTTCGTGAATGAGTGATCCAGATCACAGAAAGCTCGCCCCGTCATGGTCCAGAGTGCAACTATGAACGCCTCAGGCATTTCGTCGGGGCACGGGGAGCACAAGGGGAACAACATGAGCGCAATCATCGTCGGAGTCGACCACAGCCAAACCGCACACCTCGCGGCCGTGAAGGCAGCCGAACTGGCCGAGGCGCTCGACAAGCCGCTGCACCTGGTGATGGCAGTCAAGAGCGGTACGTCGCAGAAGGTGCAAGTTGGCGCCGACCAGTTCTTCGACGACTGGGTCACCAACGCGAATCAATTCCTCCAGACGATGAAGATGGAACTCGGAGTCGAGAACACGACGACCGCACTTGCTGGAAGCGACCCGGCGAAATCATTGTGTGATGAAGCAGCGCGACTCGATGCGAGCATGATCGTGGTGGGAAACAAGCGGGTTCAGGGCGCAAAACGCGTGCTGGGCTCGATTGCTGCGGCTGTCACCCGCCAGGCGCCATGCGACGTACTCGTTGCACATACCATGGGCAACGAGTACGAAAGCACCGACACGCAAGTCCGCTACAGCATCACGTCGGCAACGATCTTCCAGGGCTGCTCAGCCAGGCAGCGCAGCGAGCTCGACGCATTGGGAACTTCGATCTCGATCACTGCTGGTCAACAGCTGACCAGGGAGGGCCGCTCCGGACGTGAGTTTGGAGTTCTCCTCGACGGGTCTGCCACCGTGACCATTGATGGCCGAGAAGTGGCGACCCTCGGGCCCGGCGATCACTTCGGTGCGATGGCGTTGCTCGCAAGCGTTGGCGACTCGGACTCGACGAGATCGGCGACCGTCACCGCCGACTCCGACATGTGGATTTCGCTGATGTCGGTCGGCGAGTTCGCATCGCTCACCACACGGTTCCCCGAGATCGCCGACCAGCTCCGAACGACCGCCGCCGAACGTCGCGCGGCAAACGAACTCACTCAGTCGTCTTGACCAACAGCCGAGAACGTTGATCGACAAGATCGCATGAGTCATCGGCGAAGTGTCGGCGACCGTGGTTGGAGCGCGGTTCGGGGCATTGTCGCTCCGGGCCGGTTGTGCTCAGATGGTCTCGAGGGCAGCGGCGAGGTCGTTGACCAAGTCCGCGGCGTCTTCGATGCCAACCGAGAGGCGAACGAGGTTGTCGGGGACCTCGAGCGGTGAGCCCGCGGCCGACATGTGCGTCATTGCCGCCGGGTGTTCGATGAGCGATTCGACTGCGCCGAGTGACTCAGCAAGCGTGAAAATCGACGTGGCATCTGCAACGCGCATTGCGGCGTCCGCCCCCGCCTTGACCTGGAAGCTGACCATGCCACCGAAGTCGCTCATCTGCTTCGCTGCGGCCTCGTGGCCGGGATGGTCGGGAAGCCCCGGGTACAGCACCTTCTCGATGGCGGGATGATCGACGAGCAGGTCGACGATCGCCCGAGCGTTCTGACAGTGGCGCTCCATGCGCACCGCGAGCGTCTTGACCCCGCGCAGCACGAGGTAGCTGTCGAATGGTGCGGGCACAGCGCCAGCGGCATTCTGCGTGAATGAGATTCGTTCGGCGTACTCGTCATTCGACGTTGCGACGAAGCCACCAACGACGTCACTGTGGCCGCCCAGGTACTTGGTGGCCGAGTGGACGACGATGTCGGCGCCGAGGTTGATCGGCTGCTGAAGGTACGGCGTGGCGAACGTGTTGTCGACCACGACGATCGCACCGTGTTGGTGAGCGATCGCAGAAATTTCGGCGATGTCGAAGCACGTGAGTAACGGGTTGGTCGGCGTTTCGAGCCAGATCATCCCGGTGTCATCGGGCCAGTTGGCGCGCAGTGCATCGAGGTCGGTCAGGTCGACAGCAGTCCACGGGAAGCCCATTGGGCCCCACACCTTGGCGATGAGCCGGAAGGTGCCGCCGTATGCGTCGTTGCCGAGCAACACCCGCTTGCCCCCGGTGTGCGGGGGAGTGAGGAGCCGCAAGATGTTGTCTTCAGCAGCCAGGCCGCTGGCGAACGACATGCCGTAGCGAGCCTGCTCGAGTGAGGCGACTTGGGTCTCCATTGCCGAGCGGGTGGGATTACCCGACCGGGAATACTCGAAACCCTTGTGGTTCCCCACGCCGTCTTGAGCGAAGGTGGTCGATAGCGAGATCGGCACCACGACGGCACCGGTGGTGGGGTCAGGTTCCTGACCGGCGTGAATGGCACGGGTCGAAAACCCCGCCAACGTATCGGTCTGCTTGTTGTCGTCTGGGTTGGTGGAATCAGTCACGTCCGTTGGCGTCCTCTGCGATTGCGGTGAAGTAAGAAAGAAGGTCGGTTCGGGTCAGCACGCTGAGCGGGCGGCCCCCCGACAGAACCAGCAACGCAGGAGCGTGCTCGAGCATTCCCACGGCGAGCTCGACCGGTTGGCCGACGCCGATGGTTGGCAGCTTGGCCCCCATGATCTTTTCCACCTCGGTGTTCATCGCTCCGGGTTCGCGGTGGATCACCTCCATCAATTCCAACTCGTCGACCGAACCGGATACTTCTGCATTCGCAAACGGGGGCGTGTTCTTGCAGACGGGCAACTGGCTGACGCCGTTGGAACGCATAATTTCGATCGCCTCGCTCACCGGAGCACTCGGATTGACGTACAACAGGTTGTCGATCGAGGCGTTGCGGGTGTCGAGCACAGCCCCCACACACTGGTCGCACTCTTGGAGGAACCCGAAGTTCATCATCCAGTCTTGGTTGAACACCGTCGACAGATAGCCCCGGCCCGAGTCGGGGTTGAACACGACGATCACGGCATCATCGTCGGCAGCCTTCGCGACCTTCATGGCCGCAGCTACGGCGGTGCCACCCGATCCACCGATGAGGATCCCTTCGGTCTCGCTGACATAACGAGCGGTGAGGAAGCTCTCTTCGTCGCTGATCGGGATGACCTCGTCCCAGAGATCGGCGTCATAGGCCGCAGGGAAGAAGTCCTCTCCTACCCCTTCCACGAGGTACGGGCGACCCGAGCCGCCCGAGAACACCGATGCTTCAGGGTCGGCAGCGATGATCTTGATGTCGGGGTTCATCTCCTTGAGGTACCGGCCGGTACCTGTGAGCGAACCGCAGGTGCCGGCGCCAGCGATGAAGTGGGTGATTCGGCCTGCGGTCTGCCGCCAGATTTCAGGGCCCGTCGTTTTGGTGTGCGCAACGGGGTTGTGAGGGTTCGCGTACTGATTGGGGCGGAAAGCGCCACGTTCGTGCGTGAGCCTCTCGGCGACCGAATAGTAACTGTTCGGGTCTTCGGGGGCGACAGCCACGTCACAGACGACGACTTCAGCGCCGTACGCACGCAGCAGGTCGACCTTCTCTTTGCCAGCCTTATTCGTCATGACGAACACACATTTGTAGCCACGCTGAGCTGCAACGATGGCGAGGCCAACGCCGGTGTTACCCGACGTGGGTTCAACGATCGTGCCACCAGGCTTGAGTTGGCCGCTGGCTTCAGCGGCCAGGATCATCTCGAGTGCCGGTCGGTCTTTCGACGAGCCACCCGGGTTGGTCACCTCGTGCTTCATGGCGAGCACACAGGTGATGTTGTGTTCTTCGCTGACCCGCTTCATCCGGACCATCGGCGTCTCACCGATGAGGTCGAGCACGGAGTCGACGATTTCGGTCCCCTCAAGCTGGGGGTGGCGTGTGCCGTTGTCGCTCATCCGGCAACGCTACGCCCAGTGAAGCGGCCGTCGCGCACGCAACTCCGGTTTCTCGAACTGGGGAAGCGAAACAGGCGTTGTCTAGCGAAGGATCTTGCCGATGGCACGGCCGACAGGGCCGGGCTGTCGCGGTTCGTGACCGGCGGGCAACAGATGCGGCTCATGCTCGGCCAGGTGTGCAACGAGTGCCCGCGCCGAGGGGTTGACCATGCCGACGCCACCGACCACGACGGTCGGAACCGTTTCGTTGCCGTTGGCGTGCTGACGGACGACGTCGGCATGTGCGGGCTCATTCCAAATGTTGTGTTCAACGCGCTCGATGCCGAGCTTGTCGAGCTGGCCGCGCAGCGACGAGCAGAAGCCGCAACCGGGGCGCCAGTAGAGGTCGATTTGGGAGGCGGAATTCGTGTTCGTAGCCATGTGTTCACACTACAAACGTCGAAACGCACCCAACACCAAAGGTGAACGAGTTTCGTGCCCGTTTCAGACTTCGGCACCAAGCTGCAAGGTTTCGTCCTCCGGGTTGAGGCCATCGGCATCGAGGACCGACAGGCACCGTTCGCGGGCTCGGCGCGCTCCCGCACGGTCGCCCGATGCAATGAGTGCACCGATGAGCGCCCGATGAGCCCGTTCGGACAGCATCTCTGCATCGATGGCTCGCCGGGCGCAGTCGAGCGCCTCGGTCGCTTCCCCATGGCTTTCGGTCAGTTCGCTCGCCCGGATGCATATTTCAACGTGGTCGGGCGGCTCGACGCAGATGCGTTGACGTCATCGACGGGTCCGACCTGGGTGCTCGACACTCGGCTCGATAGCGAGCCGACCGCCGGCCACCGGTGGAAGCTGGTGGCACCACCTGTGACGCAGACTTTCCGTGTGGTCTTTCGGTCAGCGCATACGGCGGGTCTGCGCGAATGTGCTGACGCACACCGAAAGGCGCGAGTGGGGTTCCACTTGCATGCAGGGTTGATGCCGCCCGTGAAGTCCAACTCTTCGGCGGTGTAGGTCATCGTCGGTGCTGTGGGGCAGACTTCCCCTATGAGTGCGCCGACCCTCGATACGTCCGTCTACCTCGACCGCATGGCCAAGGTCCGTTCGGCCATGGCCGAGCACAACATCGACACCGTGCTTCTCTCGGTGGGCCAAGACATGCCCTACCTGAGTGGCTACTTGGCAATGCCCCTCGAGCGGCTCACCATGCTCGTCGTGCGGCGCGATGGCGAGGCCACGATGGTGATCCCCGGACTCGAAGCCGCCCGCGTCGTCGAGCAGCCCGGCGTGTTCACCCTCCTGCCGTGGTCCGAGACCGATGACCCCTCAGCGCTGGTCGGCAAGCTCGCCCAAGGTTCGAAGCGCATCGCAATCGGCGATCAAATGTGGGCCCGATTCCTCGTTGAGCTTTTGCCGCACCTGCCCGGAACCGTCTACGAACGGTCGGTCGATGTTGTGGGCGCTTTGCGGATGCGCAAAGACCAGGCCGAGGTCGACGCCCTCGCAGCAGCGGGCGCAGCGGTTGACAAGATCGCCGGTGAGCTGCAGCGCGGCGAGATCCCTCTGGTTGGCAAGACCGAAGCTGAAGTATCGGCGCATCTCGGCCGACGGATCATCGAGGAAGGTCATCAGAAGGTGAACTTCGCGATCGTTGCGGCCGGTGAGAACGCGTCGAGCCCGCACCACCATCCGGGTGACCGTGTGATCCGCAAGGACGAGATCGTGCTCACCGATTTTGGTGGCACCATGAACGGCTACTGCTCCGACACCACACGCTGTGTTTTCACTGGCGAGGTAGCGACGGACGTGGCTGACGCATATGCCGTCTTACACCAAGCGCATGCAGCGGCAACAGCGGCAGCGACCGTTGGGACTCCTTGCGAAGACGTCGATCGTGCAGCGCGCAAGGTGATCGCTGATGCCGGATACGGCGAGTACTTCATCCACCGCACCGGGCACGGCATTGGCCTTGAGGCCCACGAAGACCCCTACATCGTCGAAGGCAATGATCTTCCACTTGAAGCGGGCCACGCGTTCAGCATCGAGCCAGGGATCTACGTGCCCGGCCAGTGGGGGATGCGACTTGAAGACATCGCCGTGGCGACCGATGCGGGCTGCCGCCCGCTGAACAACTCGGATCGCAATCTCATCTCGGTCGACGCATAGGCGCTCCCCTCGCAGCCCGCGTAGCGTCACGCGAGACTTGAAGAATGACGACGATGGACGCCACCGCACCGAGGCCACCGCCCTACAGCGGTGGCAACGCCGCAGTGTTCCCCACGGTTTCCACGGCAGCTGGATCGCCGACTGATTAGGTCGAGCCGAATTTTGTGATGTCGGGCCTCGGAGAATAGCTCGTGAGCTTGATGTTTACGTCGGCGCCGATGAATTCAGCAAGCGAGCCTGATTGGAGTGCGCAGTAGGTTTTGGTGCCGCCGGCGACGACAACACCGACACATGTGGCTGCCTGGCCTGCGATGACTTTTTCGTACACCGCAGAGTCTCCGATTCGGCGATCGGCGTCGGCACGCAAACGTGCAGCGAATGCCGGTCCGTAAAACGTATGCGGTAACTGTGTGTCGCTGATACGAGCATCGTTGAGGCCGACTTCGCAGTCGGTGGTGATGAGGTCGCAGGTGAGCTCTTCGGATGCGTCGACGATGAATCTGACCGAGCGTTCGTCGTTTTCGACGGTGACCGAACGGCGCTGGCCCGCAGCTTGGACAACGAGGCCGGTGGACGAGACGGTATTGAACTTGGTGTCGATCTGGTAGCCGGCGGTGAACTCAGATGTGCCGACCGAATCAAGCAAGCCGAGGACGGTGTCGATTGCCGCGTTGCCGGTGCTGACGATGGGAGCAGACTCTTGTTCTTCAAGCATCGGACGTTCCCCGGTGAAACAGGCCGTGAGGAGCACCGAGGCTCCGATCGCTGCCGCAATCGAGGGGAAAAACCGATGTGACGGGGAAGAACGACGAGACATATCCTTGCCCAGGATACGACGATGTATCCGGGTTCGAGTGCCACGCCTCGCCGTTAACCTAGTGACCTGTGATCCGCCTCGACATTGCCACTGTGCTCTTGCAATGGGCTACCGGGGGGATGCTTTTTTGCTGGTTTACCACGAGGCACCGCGTTGTTGGCATTGGATACGGCTGGTTGCTCCGCGGTACCTATCTTTGCTTTGCAGCGGGTGCGTTGGCGGCAGGGCTCGCATTTGGCTCGGACCCGATTCGTGAAATCGCTTCGTTCGGGGTTGCGCTTTCTTGCCTGGTCGCGCTCGCGGTTTCAGTAATGCGCCGCGGTGCCGGCGTGTCTGGGCAGCAGGAAGAATTTGATCGACGGTCAGAACGTGTGGCGGCGATGACTGGCATCGACCGCCAGGTCGACGGTCGCCCTGCCGAATCCAGGGTTGATTCGGGTGGATCGACCTTGGTCAAGGAGTTCAACCCCGTCCTCGACCTGATCCCAGCGCTGATTGGTTTCGTTGGTCTCGTATCAGCGTCCTTCGACGCCGGCGGGAACACCGTTGTCGCGTTGCTGCGCACCCTGATCGGTGCCGCCTTCATTGGAGCGATCAGCGACGGCATGTTGCTCGGCCACTGGTACCTCGTTCAGCCGGGCCTCCCGCGCAAACTCCTCAACGAGATCGTCACGGCCATCGCGTGGCTGTGGCCCTTCGAGGTTGCTGCTCTCCTGTTGCCAACCGGCATGATCAGCGTGTGGTCGGGAGACGTTGACGACGGCTGGGGCGGTCTGCTCGGATGGATGTGGGCGATGTCGGCGATCACCACGATCATCTTGATTCTGGTCACGAAGGCCGCGCTCAAAGAGCGGTACTACTCAGCGGTAATGGCCGCAACCGGCCTGCTCTACCTGGCCATCCTCACCGGATTCGGCACCGACATCGTGGCGCGAGCGGTACTCGACCAAACCTGACTCGGCAAGGTGGTTGCAGATGCGACATATCACCTCGCTCCGGACGAGAACACAACGCCCGACGAAGTTGTCGACCCGGCAACCATTGGTGAGTTTGCGGAGCTGGCCGACGTGGGCGCCAGCGACAAGGAAGTGTTGATAGCCGAGTCGCTCGTGGCGGCGCTCGAAGCGAGCGTTGCTGCTCTCCAGCGAAACCCGTTCTGGACAGCAGGCGGCCGCTGAGAAGCGGGGCGCAACGGCTTCGCCCAACAAGAAAGCTCCTGCAAAGAAGCGCGCTGCGGTGACGAACCCTGCTCACGTCGTCGAAGGTCGCGCTCGCTGCACAATTCGTGGTCGACGCTGTCGATGGTGCAAGACCTCGGGTTCGAACGGCTTTGAGGTGCACGGGCCACTCAACGCCCCGGAGGCGACGCGCCGGGCAGCTTCTGACTTCGCGCTTGCGTGAGGCCAGGTGCTTGAGCAGGTGGCCACGCCCGGCGGCCTGTTTGTTCCGGTAATCATCGTTGAGCAGGCACTCCCAACACCGTCGCGATCATCAGGCTGGCCACACGACGATGCGCCCGTCGCTCGTGCCGAGTGCGTTGCCCACCGCACCGCACCGCTGCTGGCCTGCTGGGCGGAGATATTGGTCGTGAGCGTCGGCGTCGCGAGCGGGAACCGAAATATCGCTCTCGTGCCCGACGGGGTGGCGTCATCGCGGGTCACCACCGCAAGAATCTGACGACCTTGAGTGGGGAGGAGCACATCGAGTTGTCCGTCGCCATCGGCATCGCTGCCGATCCCGAGGTCGAGATTGCATGACCCGATCGAATGCGTCGAGTACGGCTCGGTGAACGCCACGCGCTTGAGCTTGCCGTGGCCATCGAACCCGAAGAACTGGAGGATGCCGCCGATGTGAGGTGTCTGAATATCGATCACCTCGGTTGTTCCGTCGGGCCCGATTGGTGCAACCGCCAAGAGATTTCGCCATCGGTTGCCACGTCCGATTGGATCGGTTTCTGCGAGGAGTGAGCCGGCGAAGTCAAAGGCGGCGACCCGAGCACCGTTGGTGCCGTTCGAGATTGTCACCACGATGTCGAGCTTTGCGTCATCATCGACGTCGGCCAACATTGCCGAGACCGCTTCGAACACGTCACGTGCGGGCAAGGTGATGGGTGTCGACAACGCATTATCGATACGTATTTCTATCGTGGACCCCCGAGCTCGTCACCGAGCACACCGTGTGGATAGCGATCGGTTGGTCTCGATCGTGAGAAGGGGCGCGAGCCGTCGGTGACGATGCGCGCGACAGGGATCGGGTCGGAGAACAATTCTCGACCGAGGCCGGACGATTCGAGGTGCCCGTTGCTGCTGATTGGTGTGCCAATAGTTGGGGGGAGACCGTTCAACGGTTTGTGTTCGGATTGGGACGTCCGAACCATCGACTTCGAGCGCTGTTCCGTCATCGAGCACGGCGATCCATGTGTTGTTGCCAGCGGGGAGGATCCATCGGGCGACCGCATCGTTGGACAACTCCAGAGTAGACGGTGGCGCGGTGAGGGTTCGCGCTCCCTTGATGACCCGGTCTTCGGTGGGCTGAAGGTCAACCCGTCCAGCGGGCATCAGCGTCGCAATCACATCGGTGAGGTCGGTGGCCTCAACGAGTGCCACACCGGTGCTGCTTGGTTGCTGTGCGGTCAGCGCCGAGTTGGAGGTGTCTTCGATCGTCGGACTCAAACCGTCGGTCGTAGCGGACCCGCTGCATGCCGCCGTTGTGGTCATGGCCGCCACGAGAACGAGTTGGAGTGTCCGAAGGGTCGAACGGGAATGACCCATTCGGTCAAGGTGGCGGCGCGAACCTCTCGGGGTGCCGCGGTAGAGCGGTGAGCGGCGGTCATCATGGTGTTCGTCATGAAGTTTCGGATTGCTCCATCGCTAATGGCATTGGTGCTTGCTGCGTCAGCGTGTTCTGGTCGCCCGACCGAGGCCGTTCCGGGCGACTCTTCAACGGATACGACGACGTCATCGGCCCCGGTTGTCTCGGCAGCGGAGCCCGTCGAAGTGGACGGCCTGCCCGAGACCAGCGTTTTCGACTCATCGCCGACCGACCTGAGCGTGGATGAGGAATTGAACCCCGCCCCACTGCATCTCGAGGACCCAAGCGAGGCGGTCGACAGAGAGGTATCGAATGCTGACAATGAGGAACCGAGGTTCGATCTTGGTCCCGACGTTGTGCTCGATGTAGACCTTGCTCGCTTTCCTCCCGATGACGCTGGGCAGGGAGGCGCGGGAACCATCAGCGAAGAACGTCGCGATGGAGGTCAAGATGCGCCTCTCGAACTGATGGGCTGGGCTGCCGTTGATGCCTACCTTGAACAACAATTCATCCGGCCGGGAAATATTTCAGCGTCGGTCGCAGTGTCGATCAATGGTGAAGTCGTTCACGCTGCAGCGTTCGGTGTTCGCGACCCAGCTCGTGGCGACGTCGCGGAGCCTCAGGATCGCTTTCGGGTCGCAAGTATTTCGAAGCTGATCACGGCAATGACGGCGATGCGCCTCGTTGAGAGCGGCATGGTCGGGCTTGATGATCCGATTGGTCAGCTCGTCGCTGACCACATCGGGATGGAGCAGGCATTGGGCGGTGCCCAACGCTTGACGCTGCGTCAGTTGCTCAATCACCGATCTGGCTTCGGGAAGTATCAGTCGACGTTCTTTGGTGGCGGGGCGCGGGACTGTGCTGGTGCAGCTCGCCAAGGCTTGGCTCAAAGTGGCGGCGGGGGCGGAGGTTACGTCTACAGCAATATGAATTTCTGTATTGCTGGCCTTGTGATCGAAGCGATCACCGGCCTGAGCTACGAGCAATCGGTGTATCAGTCCGTGTTGACTCCGCTGGGGATCTCGGGGATGCGGCTCGCACCGACCTTTGACCCGGGGCCGGACGAGGCACAGCACGTGACGACGCCAGGTCGCAACTACATGGAGACGCTCGCTGGTGCCGGTGCGTGGGTTGCGAGCCCCACCGACCTGGTCACCATTCTGGATTCACTCGACCTGTCTACGTCGGGTTTCAAGCCGTTGACCCTCGAGACTGTTCTGGCGATGGTGGTTCCGCCGGGAGGCAAATTTGGCCAGCGAGGTTACGGGCTCGGGGTCGTGTCCTACGGAGCCGGAAGATTTGGACACACCGGGACGATCGAATCCACGCATGCGATGTTGTTGAATCGAGGCGACGGAGTGTCGTGGGCGATCACGGTGGCCGGACAGTCGCCAAGCGAGTCGACGGATCTGGAACGCATCATGAACGCCGCGTTTGCCGCCGGTGGTTTCGTAGCAGGCTGACTTAGGCGATGGTCCCACTCGCTCGGAGCGCGGCTGAGTCGAGTCCGAGCTCGGCGATGATCTCGTCGGTGTGTTGTCCAACAGCGGGAGCAGCGTCGCTGACGCGCTGCGGCGTTTCTGAGAAGCGGGCTGCCGCTCGCGGCTCGCGCAGGTTGCCGGCGAGCGGATGTTTGCGGGTGATGAAGATGTCGTTGTGGATCACTTGCGGATCGTCGGGAAGTTCTTCCAGCGTGCGGATCGGTGATGACGGTACGTCGAACTCAGCCGATCGAGCCACAAACTCTTCGAGCGGGCAACTTGCAGCAACGTCGGTCAGTACCGCAACCATGTCGGCTGCGTTGGCAATCCGGGTTGGCGTGTCGACGAAGCGCGGATCGTCGGCGATGTCGGGCCGACCGAATGCTGCACACAGGCCAGCGAATTCGGCGTCCGTGACTGCCGATGAGGCAGCAAACCCATCAGCAAGCCGCGTGACCGCGTAGTTGGCTGCGATGGTTGGGGACCGGACGGCATCGTCATCGAGAAGCGAGGCGTCCATCGCGGAGTCTGGCCACATGAACGCGATGGCGGTATCGAGCATTGCAATTTCGATGTGCTGTCCTGCAGCTCTCCCCGTTGCTCGGGCGAACAGAGCGGCGGTGATCGCCTGTGCAGTCGTATACGCCGTGGTCTTGTCGCAGACCAAGGTTCGGAACAGCTGTGGCTCGCCAGTTGTGCGGTCGGCCTGCACGCTTGCAAGCCCCGAGGCTGCCTGAATGACGTTGTCGTACACTCGGCGACCGCTATTGGGCCCGTCGGGTCCGTATCCGGAAATCGATGCATAGATCAAGGTGGGGTTGATCTCTCGCAGGTCGTCATATCCCAGCCCGAGTCGGGCCATCGCTCCGGGGCGAAAGTTCTGGATAACCACGTCGGCGTCGGCGACCAGGCGGTGGACGACGTCGAGGCCGTCGGGCTGCTTGAGGTCGATCACGATCGAACGCTTGCCGCGGTTGTTATTGGCGAAGATGCCGGTCATCCCGTTCTTCTGTGAGCCGAGGTACCGCATGATGTCGCCAAGCCCGGGCGACTCGACCTTGATGACATCGGCACCCTGATCAGCGAGTTGCATCGCTGCGAGCGGGCCGGAGATCATCACCGAGAAATCCACCACTTTGATGCCGGACAGGGGGCCAAGTGCGTCGCTCATCTCTTGATGGTCGCAGGTCGCCGGTGTTCTTCGACGACTGGGGCGCCTCGTACAATGTCAGCATGGCACCGATCCCGATCACCGTGATCGGCGGTTACCTGGGGGCGGGGAAGACAACGCTGATCAACGCGTTGCTGGCTCGCTCGGCTGGCCGACGTATTGCCGTGATCGTCAACGACTTTGGTGAGCTCGGGATCGATGCATCGCTGATCTCGCAGGAAGCTAATCAGGGCAACGCCGCGTCGGCCGTTGTGAACCTGACCAATGGATGCGTGTGTTGCACTCTGGGCGACGACCTCGGTGCGACTCTTCGAGAACTTGCGACGCTCATGCCGCCCATTGATCACATCGTTATTGAGTTGAGTGGGGTGGCCGATCCCGCGGCGACGGCAGCCTGGGGGACCGTGCCACCATTCGTCCCCGCTGGGATCATCGTGTTGGCTGCCGCTGATCAGGTTCGTGCCAATGCCCGAGATCGTTATGTGGGAGGAGAAGTGCAGCGTCAACTTCTGGGAGCGGACGTTGTCGTTCTGACCAAAGTCGACCTGTGCGAATCCGCCCACGTTGCCGACGTTCGGACATGGCTTGTCGGCATCGTGAATGCTCCCACGATCGACGCAGTGAACGGTGCCGTTCCGCTTGACGTGCTTCTTGGATCGTTCCCTGGTGACAGCGAAATCAGAACGCAGCGCGAACATGACGTCGACGCAACGTATGTGAGATGGGCGGTCACCATCGAACAGGCAACGGACCCGGCGGGTCTCGAAGGCTTCTTGAGTGCGCTTCCAATCGGGTTACTTCGACTCAAGGGATTCGTGGCTGTGCGTTCGGGCGACGGCGGATTAGCGCGGTGTTTGGTGCAAGTGGTGGGAGAGGCGCGTGCCGTCCGAACGGTGGCGTCGCGTGGGCCGACCAGGCTTGAGGCAATCGGAAAACGAGCGGTCCTGTCGACGGCGTATTTGGACAGGCTCGCGGACGAGTACCTTCGGCGCTCATGATGCAGGTCGAACGCACGACGCCTGCACTCGGCGCTCACGTTTCGGGGGTTGACCTCGCCACGATCGACGACCGAGGAGTCGACGCGATTTACCGGGCGCTCATCGAGCATCAAGTGGTATTCCTTCCCGACCAACACTTGGAGCCAACTGCCCAAGCAGCATTCGGGGCACGCCTGGGTGAACTCGGCGCCCGCCACCATTCCTACGACACCCACGCCGACAGCGATGATGTCGTCGTGTTGGACTGGGAGCCGGGAGCGCGTCCCGATGCTGCTGAGTGGCACAGCGATATGACCTTCACCGTGGAGCCCCCGTTTGCGTCGGTCTTGCAGGCGATTCAGGTTCCGCCGATCGGCGGCGACACGCTGTGGGCAAGCATGTACTCCGTTCATGATCAGTTGGACCCGGGTTTCCGATCCGACCTCGAACAGCTCTCAGCATCGCATGATCCGGGAGCGTTCCGCAATGGGCCGTTTGTATCCGGGGGAGCGGAGGCGATGAACGTGATGCTCGCTGATGTTGGATCGGCGGTGTGGCCGATCATTTCTCATCATCCGGTGACGCAGCGGCCGTACATCAATGTGAGCGAATCGAACACTCGATGGATCCTCGGATTGGGTGCACCCGAGAGCGCCCGGATCCTGTCGACGCTGTTCGAATTGATCGCCCGGCCGGACCACCAGGTGCGGCTGCGTTGGAGCGCAGGAACGATCGCGATTTGGGACAACCGGGCCACGCAGCATTACGCCGTGAGCGATTACTCGAAGTACCGCCGCGTGATGCACAGAGTGGTCGTCGCTCGCGACACGCGTCTCTGACCATCTCGGCCGTGTTCCTCCTGGGCATCGCTCACCCGGTGGCTCCTGTTTGCAAATTATCTCTAAATTCAAGGATTTCTCAAGGCCAAGTCCTTGCCTGCCGACGAGTTTGCTATCAATCACTTGAGGCTCAGCGTGCATCGCGCCGGGAGGGTTTCTCTGCGCGGTCGCGAGCCAGCCCAAGCCGCTGGGCAGCCATTGGAGCGGCCGTTGCCGTCGGGGCAGGCGGTGTGGGCTGGGTGAACGCAGCAGGTGAAGTGAAGTCCGAAGTCGCTCCGGTTACTCCGTGCCGGCTCGGCGACACGCGGCCATCGAACCCACTTGACCCGAAGACCACCTCGGTTGGTCCGGGTGAGACCGTCATCTTCGACGTGTTCGGCACAAACGGGGATTGCACGATTCCTTCGGGTGTCACCGCTGTTGACGTAAACCTCACCTCGGCGGGAGCGACCGCAACCTCAACGTTCATTGCGACATACCTGGCCGGCGGCGAGCGGCCCACAGCTTCGCAACTCAACTCCTGTGATGCAGCGAGCATGAGTGCAAGCAGTACATCGATCACGCTTTCCGCCGATGGCCAATTCGTGCTCTACAACAACCGCGGAACAACACAGGTGATCGCTTGCGTACCACACGCCAGTGTCGAACTCGGGTGGATCGGCAGGGTCTGCGGGCCAGTTGGTTTGACCGATGCCGATGCCGATGCCGATGCCGATGCCGATGCCGCTGACGGTTTGAACGGTGCTTCGGGTGTTGATGGTGCTCCGGATACTGACGGTGCGATGGGTCCTGCTGGCTCGGATGGCCTCGACGGCGCTCCGGTCGATGTTGGTGCCCAGGGTCTTTCGGGTGTCCAGGGTGTGCCGGATGTCCGGGGTGTGCCGGGTGTCCAGGGTGGGCCGGGCACTCCGGGTACGAATGGGACCGATGGCGTGAGCGGTCGCGAGATCGTTGTTGGCGCACCGGCGGCAATGGACGACGCCACGGTCACTCGGTGACCGCTTCTTGCCCGGGCGTCAAGCTCCCGATCGGTCGAGGCTTCTTCGTCGATTCGCCGATCGATGGGAACCGCGAACCGCCGTTCGTCACGGAGAGCCGCCCGGTCGAGAGCTACTGGTCGGTTACGGCGACGTTTGGCTCGATCATCCGAGACTTCACCGTGACGGCCTAGGCCATTTGCATGAACCCCTGATCGGTTCTACGAGACCGATGACTCGAAGGGTCGGCCCGCGACGACAGTTCCCCACACGGGAATGTCTTTGATCGTCATCGGGTCGACCCGTAAAGGATCATTGCCGAGCACCGTGAAATCGGCGGCTTTGCCGCACTCGATCGAACCGAATTCGGCGTCCAGGTGCAACTGATAGGCCGATCCCAACGTGACGGAACTCAGGGCCGATTGCGCCGAGATCCGTTCGTTCGGGCCGAGCACCCGACCTGACGGCGTCACCCGGTTTACTGCGCACCACATCGTGTGGAGGTGCCCCAGTGGCGTCACGTTGGCATCGGTGTGGATCGAGAAAGAAACGCCCTCGCGTTCGGCCGTTGCGCAGGCCTCCATCCGACGAGCCCGCTCCGGTCCGACGGTCAGGTCATGGTGTTGATCGCCCCAGTACCAGATGTGGTTTGTGAAGATGTTTGCGCAGATGCCGAGCTTGGCCATCCGGCGGTATTGGGCGGTTGACGTGAGCTGAGAGTGTTGTGTGGTGTGGCGATGATCCAACCACGGACGTTCGAGTATCAACTGTTCGACGGTGTCGATCCAGAGATCGATCGTGAGATCGCCGTTGCAATGGCTGTGGATGTTGATGCCACGTTCGTGGAACGGTCGGCATATGTCGAGTAGCTGATCAGGAGGGGTCATCCACACGCCGTGGTCGGTGCCTGTGTAGTAGCCCGGCCAGTCCATCTTGGCGGTGAAACCCTGAATCGAGCCGTCGAGCACTACTTTGATCCCCGCGGTGCGAAGCTTGTCGGTGTCGCCCTCAGCGAGTCGAAGAATCGCCTCGGCGGCCTCGGCCCAGTCGGCTGCTCCAGGTGGCATCGCCGCAATATGGCGTTGAAGGATTCGGGCCGGGAAGTCGTCGCGATCGACGACGGAGTGCCAGAGGTCCTGGGTTTCTGGGCGTTGCAGTCCAGCCGAGGCGAGGTCGGTGAGCATGGTGATGCCCTGGTTCGCGCAGATTTGCCCGAGGGCTTCGATCGACGCAGGGTCATTCATGGCCCGCAAGATTTGGTGCAACGCTGATGAAGCCAGAGACATTGCTGGCATCTCTTGCAACTCGCCATTCGGCTCGCCGTTTGCATCTCGGGCGACGCCGACAGTGGTCGAATCTCGAGTGACATCGTGCGCATTGAGCATTGCCGAGTTCACCGTTGCAAGATGCGCGCTCGCATGGAAGACGAAGATCGGCCGTTCCGTCGATGCTCGATCGAGATGATCGCGGGTGAGGCGGGGCTCGTCACGGAAGTAGATCGGGTCGAACCCTCCCACAACGATCGGCTCCATCGCTCCAGCGCCGTCGTTGCGCATCTTTTGATCGATTTCGGCGAGTCGCTCAATGAGTGCGTTGTAACTGCGTGTACCTGCGGCCGTTCCGTCGAGTCGATGGCGGTCGAACCATCCAACGTACGGGAGGAGGGCGAACGCTCCTTCGAGGCTGTGAGCGTGCGCCTCGATCATCCCGGGGACCAGAACGAGGTCGGCGAAACGGTTGTCGACCTCGTGTGGACCCCATGACGCACACTCTTCGAAGCTTCCAGCGGCGAGCACACGACCATCGCGCACGGCCACCGCCTCGACGACTGGTTGTGACGGATCCATCGTGACGATCTGGCGCGCAGTGAAGACGGTCGTGTCGGCCATGGCGAGAACGTACACGCTGAACTCAATCGCGACAGCGGTGGGTCACCACACCTTCGCTCTGGCACAGTGAGTCTGTGGAAAGCAATGTGTGCGCGAACGAACTGGCGACCAAGAGCCAGGCCCTGTCGGTTTTTGTGCGGCGGAGATCAGCCCAGGTCTTCGCCGTGACCGCCTTGGCCCTCGCCGTGTTGCGAATATTTATCGGCGAACCGAATCGCGGAGACGCAGCGGTCCTTTTGGTGATTCTTGCTGCGGTTGGACCAGTCGAGTGGGTTATCCATCGCTACCTTCTGCACGCCGACGAGAACGCCTGGACCAGTCGGCGCCTCGGCACCGGGGCGGGGCATCGCAACCATCACATCGATCCTCACAACCTCAACTGGCTGCTGGTGGCAGGTCGTGACGCTGCGGCCCTGGTCATGGTATTTGGTCTGATGACATGGATGTGGGTCGTTGTGCTCTCGGCATTCACCGGCACAGCGGTGATCGGCTCATTCGTGACCGCGTGGTCGCTCACCGCCCTGGCGCTGACTCACTACGAATGGATACACCTGCTCGTGCATGCTCGGTACCGGTGTCGGACGAAATACTTCAAGCGTCTCGGAGCGAACCATCGGCTCCATCACTATCGCAACGAACATTACTGGCTTGGTGTCACAACGAACACGGGTGATCGCATGCTGAACACGTATCCAGCGTCGTCGAGCGATGTGCCACTGAGCGCAACCGCTCGCACGGTGAATAGAGCGGCTGACTCAAGCTGACGCGTGCGGTGCTGGCAACAACGTCGAACATCATCTGAGCAGCTGGTGGAGCGAACGCTGTCACGGCGCAGCTTCCGACGTCAGGTCAGATCAACATCTTCGTGAACGGCACCGTCGGGCATGTGCCGCCCGATGCTGCGGGCGACAACCTCTCAGCTGCAGGCGGTGGAAGGCCGCCGCCTTCGACCGCTGTCGCCCAAGCGGCACCGCAGGCACCTTGGGTGCGGAGGTCCACTCAAGCTGATCAGCCGGGGAAGACGGTGGTGACCGCGTCGCCGTCAAACGAGATGTTGACGCGTTCGCCCCGCTCGCGGAGACGGTCCGGGTGGGTTCGCGCCGACAGGGTGCTTCCATCGGCGAGGAGGAGTTCGTAGCGAACGTCGTGGCCGTAGTACTCGACAGTGGTGATTTCGGCGGAATCGCCAGCGTCGAGCGCGACTTGCTCGGGTCGGACCAGCACGTCGACGGTGCCAGCGACACGCTCGGGTGTCAACACCAGAGGAATCTGACCCAGAACGGTGTCGGCGTGTGTGCTCGAGCCGTCAACGGTCCCCGACACGAAGTTTGCTTCACCGACGAAGCTCGCAACCCACTTGGTTGTTGGCGTCCGGTACAACTCGTCGGGACTGCCAATCTGCTCGATCTGTCCGTCACGCATGACCGCAACGCGGTCGCCGAGCACGAATGCTTCGTCCTGATCGTGGGTGACGAAGATCGAGGTCACGCCGATTTCACGGAGAATGCGAACCACTTCGGCCCGAACTTGGATGCGGAGACCTGCATCGAGAGCGGAGAACGGCTCGTCAAGCAATAACACCGATGGGTTCGGAGCCAACGACCGGGCGAGCGCAACGCGTTGTTGCTGCCCACCCGACAGCGTGTCGGGGTGGCGGTTCCCGAGCCCGACAAGGTCGACCAGTTCCAAGAGCTCCAAAACCCTCGTCGTGCGCTCCGATGCCGATGCCTTGACCACAGCAGCTTTCAAGCCGAACTCGATGTTCTCCGCAACGGTGAGATGCGGAAACAATGCTCCGTCTTGAAATACCATGCCGATGTTTCGATGCTCGGGCTTGATCCAGCGGGTTGGTGAGGACACGTCGTGGTCGCCGACGCGAATGGAGCCCGAGGTGGGCCGCTCTAAGCCGGCAATCGCTCGTAGTAACGACGTCTTGCCGCAGCCGGACGGACCGAGTAGCGCCGTAATGCTTCCCGGTACGACCTCGAAGGACACATTGTCGACGGCATTCTGCTCACCGTCGTACGACACCGATACGGCGTCGACATGCACGGCGGCAAGGCTGCGTTCCATCACATGTGAGGCTAGCCGAACATCTTGCCGTATGCCGGATCTTGTCTGTTGTGATGAATCTTGTTAGTTAGGGTTGCCTTACTTTCGGTGGTATCGTATCTTCAGAGTCGTGAAAGACCCTCGGCGCAACCTTCTGTGGGGCGGAGTGCTGAGCCCACCGGCTCTGCAATCTCATGGCGACCACGTTGCTCTGCATGCAGGCAGTGCGAGTGTCACGTACGGCGAACTCGCAGACCGGGTGACGGTCCGAGGCGAGGAACTCGGCTCGGACCCAGCCCTGGTTGCACTCCTTGGATCGAATGACATCGAGTTCGTTGTGACGTACCTTGCGGCCATCGATGCGCATCATCCGGTGATCGTGCTCGACGGGGAAATTGGCTTGGCTGCAGCGGACGCCGGGTTCGCCCCCAATGTCGTGGTGCGGTCCGACGAACGACCGGTCAGGATCGACCGGCTGAACGGTGAATCATCGGAGCTCCACCCGGATTTGGCCGTCCTCCTGAGCACCTCCGGCTCGACAGCGGCGAGCAAGATGGTTCGCCTCTCACGCGATGCGGTGGCGCACAACGCCCAGGCGATCGCCGAGTACCTCGAACTCACCATTGACGATTGCGGAATCACTGCACTGCCGTTGCACTATTGCTACGGCCTCTCGGTGCTCACCTCTCACCTCGCCGCTGGCGCAGCGCTGGTCCTCACAGATACCGCCGTTGTCGACCCCTGCTTTTGGGATGCTGTCGACCGGTTTGGTGTCACAGGGGTGGCGGGGGTGCCGCACACGTTCGAACTCATCGACCATGTCTCGGGGGATCCGCTCTCGGCACGGTCGTTGCGCTATGTGACTCAAGCCGGCGGCCGCTTGGAGCCGAAAAAAGTACTCGCCCTTGCGGAGCAGGGCCGACGCCACGATTGGGAGCTGTACGTGATGTACGGCCAAACCGAGGCGACGGCTCGAATGGCGTTCTTGCCGCCAACTGAGGTCGTCGAGCACCCCCGCTCTGTTGGACTGCCTGTGCGCGGCGGATCATTTCGCATCGACACCTCGGTGGTGAATTCGGAATTGGCCGACGCAGGAGTTGGCGAGATTGTCTACGCCGGCCCGAACGTGATGATGGGGTACGCAACATCACGTGCTGACCTTGCACGTGGCTATGACATCGATGAGCTGCGAACCGGTGACCTCGGGACGCTCGACGGCGACGGGCGACTTGAGATCCATGGCCGGGCGAGTCGATTTCTCAAGATTCACGGCAAGCGCATCGACCTTGATCATTTGGAAACGGTGCTGTCCAATGACAAGCGGATCGTCTGGTGCTCTGGTGACGATGAGCAGTTGGTCGCGGTAGTTGAGGATGACACCGTCGACGGGGTCGTCACCGACGGCGTCCTAGCGAGCGATGCTGCAGATTGCGCGTCCTTGCCGGCGGGCCGTGTGCGTGCATGTCGAGTCGAGGCGATCCCGCGAACGGCGAGCGGCAAGCTCGACGGACCGATGCTGCAGACGCTCGCACTGCGTTGCGCGGGCGATTCGGCACACCCGCTGAGGGCTGAGAAGCGTGGCGACGAGCCAACCGTTGCTGACACGTTCGCATTGGTTTTCGACCTCGACGAGGTGGGCCCAGATGGCACGTTTGTGTCGTTAGGCGGCGATTCGTTCTCCTACGTCGAGATGAGCATTCGCCTGGAGGATGTTCTTGGTGACCTTCCTGCTGGCTGGCACCTGATGTCGATTGCCGAGTTGGAATCACAGCGACCTGATGCGAAGCGCCGACGTCGGTGGACGTCGAAGATCGAAACCAGCGTCGTCATTCGAGCGATCGCGATCCTCTTGATCGTGTGTACGCACATGAGGGTGTTCCGGCTTGCTGGGGGAGCGCACATCTTGCTTGCTGTCCTCGGTTGGAACTTTGCTCGGTTCCAGCTGCTGCCGCACGATATTCCGAACCGTTTGCGACGATCGGTGGCAACCGTGTCGCGGATTGCGATTCCGACGAGCGTGTGGATTGGTTTCAACATGTTGATTGCCGGCGGTTACAGCCTCGGCGCGATGTTCCTGGTGAACAATTACTTTGGCGATCCTGCCCGGCGGGGTGGTCGGTGGGAATACTGGTACTTCGAGACATTTGTTCAAGTGACGATTGTGCTCGCCCTCGTGTTCTCGATCGGTGCAGTTCGGCGCCTTGAACGATCCGGCCCGTTCGTCTTTGCGCTCGGTGTTCTTGCTGTTACCTGGCTTTTCAGGTTCGAGATTGTCGAACTTGGTCACTCGTACAACGAGGTGTTCAGGCCGCACACCGTTGCCAGCTTCATCGCGCTCGGCTGGTGTGCGCAGCGGTCGAGCGTTGTCTGGCAAAAGGTCGTGGTGACCGCGTTGATCCTCGTTACGACCTTTGGTTACTTCGCAACGGTCGGCTATGCCAATCAGTTCGATCGGGAGCTCCGGATTGCCCTCATGATCACGGCCCTCGTGTGGATTCCCTCTCTGCAGCTCCCGAGCCTGCTGGCATTGGTTGTCGGTCGAATCGCAGCGGCCTCGATGTACATCTTCCTCATCCACTGGCAGGTGTGGCCGCTCTTCACCCCGCTCATGAATGATCGGGTTGCCTTCGTGCTGACGATCGGAGTGGGGGTGTTGGTCTGGTGGGTCATCGAGCAATTGACCCGGGCCGTTGCTCGTTGTCGCCGTCAGCGACGCGATGACATCGGACGTAGCACGAGCAGCCAGGTCAGCACTGCCGAGACAGCGATCAAGAGCAACGATGCCACGCCGGTCTCGGCGTAGAAGCCTTCGCTGAACCCGCTCCAGATGTCGGTTGCAAGCGTCGAGAACCCAACGGGGGCAAGCAGCAAGGTCATCGGCAGTTCCTTGAGTGTGGCGAGCATCACGAGGCCTCCACCGGCGATGAGGCCTGGACGCATGAGGGGAAACTCGATGGTGGTGATCCGGCGGAACTGCTTCGGCTCGAGGAGTTGCGCTTGTTCGCGGACTCGATCGGGAACGGCCCGGACTGCCTGCTCACTACTGGCAAGGGCCTGGGATCCAAAGTGAATCACGTAGCCGACGATGAGAAGAGCCATCGACTGATACAGCCAGCCGAGGCCGGTGG
>JBLFZD010000015.1:0-23283 GCA_047610085.1 Ilumatobacter sp.
CCGCGGAATGCATGTCCACGCAGGCCACGACGAGTTATTCGCACTCATTTCGGGTCACGTCACGGTGGGACTGCACGATCTTCGCGCTGACTCTTCGACCGCTGGGTTATCCGCGACCTTCGAGTTCGCGAACGCCACACCGACGCGACTCGTGTTTCCTCGTGGAATCCTGCACGGCTGGTTATTCCACACCGACTCGATTCATCTCCAGGCAACTTCAGCGGCACACCACACGTACCATCCGCACGACAATCGGGGATGCCATTGGTCCGACCCCGAGTTGGGCATCGCGTGGCCATTCGAGCCGAGTTCGGTATCTGAGCGAGCGACAGGGTTCGCCAGTTTGTCCGAGCTCCGGAAGTCAACCAGTCCACATCCGCACTAGGTGCCTCTGGCGAGGTCAAGTGTCGCCTGAACGGCCTCGACAACTCGCAGCCCCTCGGCGGCATCGGTCACTGGAGCCGAGCCCCCCTCGACATGCCGGCGAAATGCATCGAGTTCGATTTGAAGGGCCGTCATATCGCTCGACAACCTGATTCTTTCGGTGTGCGGTGGCGACACGTTGCCGCTGTACACGTTCACCGATGCCTCATCCCGGTCACTCCAGACTGCGACAGCATCGGTTCCATGGACCCGAATCTCACGGCGTTTCTCGGGAGAACGAGTTGACGCAGTGGCAACAAACGGCGTGCCCACAGCAGTTCGGAACATCGCCCAGACTCCGACCGCACGATGATCGATCCGTTCGACCTCACTACTCACCACCGTTGGCACCTCCCCCAAGATCGCCAACGCCACCGAAACGTCGTGCGGCAAAAGGGTCCAGACCGGATCAACGTCAGTACGTGGACTCGTCCAGTTCACACGCGTGCTTTCGACAGCGGTGACCGTTCCAAGTCGCCCTGATTTGGCCAATTCAGCAAGCGTGGTGACTCCTGGGTGATAGCGCCATGTGTGCAACACCGTCAGCCGACCACCAGCCAGCTCGATCATCCGGCGAGCGGACTCGGCCGATACGGCGAGCGGCTTTTCGCACGCGATCGGAACCGACGTCCCGGCGGCGACTTCGGTAAGGACCTGTTCATGGGTCGACGCCGGAGTGGAGATGACGACGCCATCGACCGCACCGACTCCAGACCATGCACTCAACGTGGACGACGCCCCTGCGATCTCAGCATTCTGACGGGCCGTGAGATCCGGATCGACCACGCTCACCTCGACCCCAAGCGTCACGAGGTCGCGCACAATGTTGATACCCCACCCACCGGCGCCGACGACAACGATCCGACACGTCGGCAACCACGACCCGTTCGGCTCCCCCATGCCATCGCACGATAGACACCCTGCGCATGGAACGTGTCCCACTGTTGGCCGATCGGCTCGTTGCCAACAACGCCCGAATCGTCGTGCACGGGTCTGTCCTCTTCCTGGAGCGTCGGCCGACCACGCGACATGGAGCCGTCGACTAGGCGCCAGCGTTACCGCGCAAGCTCGTCGAGAAGGTTGACGCCGAACGCATCACGCTTTCATCGATGCGTGACCGGCGGGCGATTACCGAAGCACTTCGAACAGCAGATACGGCAATCGTTGGATCGAATGTCGACGAACGGTTCGTAGACGCACGCGGCCTTCGATGGGTTCATATCGACCACGCAGGTATCGATGGATTCGCTCCACCGGATCTGTTCCGTGGGCGGGTCGTCACCACGTCTGCTAGTCAAAGCGCACCCGCCGTCACCGACCAAACGATCTCTCTGCTCTACTCCGTGACGAGTCGCACTAAAACGTCTCCAACGTCACCGATCCTGGAGCGGCCGCCCGCTGGCTGACACCAGAGCGCTCGCCGGACAACATGCCGTGGTCCTTCGAGTCGGAGCAACCGGCACCGAGATCGCCCGCCGAATGCAAACAATGGGGATGACGGTGACCGCGGACCCGCGGACCCAGTATTCGATGCGGTGCGGACCGTTCATGCAGGATCAACGCTCGCTGAAGCCCTGCATAATGCCGACGTCGCATGCTCGCTGCAGGCCTCAACGACGAGTCACACCACATCATCGACGATGAGGCCATCGTTGCGCTCGGTCCGTCCGGCATCGTTGTCGATGTCGGTCGAGGTGGCCTCATTGACCAACACGCCCTCATCAATGCCTTGCGCACCGACCAACTCGCCGGTGCCGGTCTCGCTGTCGCCACGCCTGATCCATACCCACCAGGGAGCCCACTCTGGCGAATGAGAAGCGTCACCATCGTTCCTCATGTCGTTCCCCGGATAACCGATCGAGATGAGCGATCTCTCACGATTATCGCCCGAGCCGTGGGCTCGAGCCGACCAACCAGTCAGCGGTGCGCTCACCGGCGCCGACGCATATCCGAAAGGGGTCGCCGTGCCACGCGTGTGGCGCGCACCTGGAATGCCTCCGTCGGCAGACCCGCTGCGTCCCAATTCCGGCGACCCGGCGCAGGGATATCGGATCGCCGGCAGCGAGTTCCGTCAGCCCCAGCGGCGACGAGCTGAACGCACCATTCGGCGTGTTGGATTTTCCACCAGCGAGGAAAATCGTCCGGCGGCCGAACGGGCCGAACGCCGAGTCCATTCATCACGGAGCCCATTGAGAATGACCCGCCGGACCGCTGCCTCTCCGCCCGGTGCCAACAACCGCTCGTTCCACGTTTCGAGCAGCTCACGGCGTTGCGGTGTCGGCATGCCCGGGTGAGCGCCTCGCTCCAGGTAGATCACCGTCGGCAAAGAGGACGACATCGACCGAATCCACCGCTGGTCGACGAACTGGTGCCACATGTAACTGTCGGTCTTGAACCCACTCGGAGTTTCGCGCCACCCGTATGGCAATCGAAGGTACGCCTCGCGGGTGTGGCCGACCATCGAGAGCGGGCTCACATGCTCAGGGCGCCGCCGACGCGGGAGTGCGGCGAGAGTCGAAAGCGATGGGTGCGGACGCAGCTCGAACGACATCTCGTTTTCGGCCCGGGCAAACAGCGTCGCCGCGAAATCCGAATCATTGAGCACTGCATCGAGCTCAGCGAGATGATCGCTGAACCACAGGTCACGATCACAAAGGTACGTAACAATCCGACCGGTGGCTACGTCACGAAGTATTTCGTCGCGAATGGGCTCGCCTCGCCTCGAATGCTTCTCACGGTCCACGAAGCGAACGCGTTCATCCTTGGCACAGATCGCTTTGATGGTCGCTCTTGTCGACGCCGAGACACCGTCGCCCACGACGAACACTTCTAAATCGGACAACGACTGCCGAAGGACGCTCCCAACCGAAAACTCAAGCAGCGGACCACGGTCGCCCGTGGTCGGAATGATCACGGTTGCAAGCGTCACCTGCGGAGCCCTGTGGTGGCGAGTATTCCACGCACCGATAACCGCACGACCCGACGACGCGCCTCACGTTTCGCAGCTTTGAGCGGAGCCGAACGAAACCACGACATGAAATCGGGAACGTCATCATCGCCAAACTCGGCCGCTGTCCGCGCATAGGCCGTATTCACCATCCATCGGAACTGTTGCTCGACTGAGAGGTGTTCACGTCGCAAGACGTGAGTGGCCAAAACCTTGTCGGACACCACGACTCGGGCACCGTTCGCAACCCAGCGGCGCATCAGCTCGAAGTCCTCCGCCCGCATCACATTGCGGTACTCACCGAAACGTTCGACGCTCGAGCGTCGAAGCATCATCGTCGTGTGCGGAACCGGCGCGAACCCTCGCTCGTTACGCTCCGCCATCGCCTCGGGTTCGACGGGGAAGCTCGAGCGACCAAATTTAAGCCAGCGACCCAACACCATGTTGACCTGGCCGCCTGCGATGTCGGCATCGTGCTCCTCGAGCAACCGCACCGTTTCTTCAAGACGATGCGGTAGATACCGATCATCGCAGTCGGCAACAGCGAGGTAATCGCCGCTCGCGAGCCCGATTGCCCGATTCAACGCGGCCCCAACCCCCGTATTTGGCTGCTTGGCCACCACCAGCAGGCCGGGGAAGCGCTTGTCAAGCCGATCGAGTTCATCTCCGGTGCCGTCCGTCGACCCGTCATCAACGATCACGATCTCACTCGGCGGAAACGTTTGGTCGACAAGCGATTCAACAGCCCCCGTCACCAATCCTTCGCCGTTCAGCACGCCCATAATTACCGAGACGGACGGCGGCGTCTTTCCTACGGCACTCACGGCGTGATCGAGTTCAGCAACGCAGGAACGGTCGGGAAGAGCAGGAGTATTTCGGCATCGAAACGGGCCACGTCAAACCCCTCGGCGTGGGCACGCGCCGAGGCGGGATCGAACTGTCCGACCACGAACGAATCGATTGCTTGCGCCCAAACGTCCACATCGTCACCGTCGACAAACATCCCCGTCACACCGTCGATCACGGTCTCGAGTGCACCTCCGGCGCCACGAGCAATCACCGGAGTCCCACATGCCTGAGCCTCGACCGGCAACATGCCGAAGTCCTCGACACCAGCAAAAAGAAGTGCATCAGCCGAGCGTAAGACCTCTCGCAGTTCGATGTCGGACGGCTGACCCACGAGCCGAACACCGGGGATCTGGGCCGCCACAAGTTCACCAAAGTACGGGCCGGCCCCAGCAACCACAACGTCACGACCGGCTCGCACCGCTGCCTCGACGGCAAGGTCGGGCTGCTTGTAGGCAACCAGTCGCCCGGCCACCGCAAAGGTGGGCAGATCCGCTGGGCAACGGTCGAGTGAGGGCCCCGGGGTCCAAAAATCCACCTCGATTGGTGGGTGCACCACAACAGCATCAGCACCGTAGGACCGCTCGATGCGTTCACGGACCGTCGCTGAGTTCGCCACAAACACGTCGACCTGCCTGTTCCACCGCCGGTCGAATTTACGCAGTGCCGAGGCCGCCAGCGGCATTACCCAACGCAATCCTCGCGGGAGCCGTTCACGCTCCAGCCTCCAGTCCCATGCGTAACGCATTGGTGTGTGCACATAAGACGTTCGTCGAGCCCCTCGGGCTCGGACTGCGTTCACACACGAATGCGAACTCGTTACCACCTGTTTGGCTGCCGGCAGGTCGAGCGACCGCCAGACAAACGGCATCACGAAGAGCTGGAGAGGGAACCGACCGAATCGAGCGGCTGCCTCACCAAAACGCCAGGTCACGACAGGCGTCTCAACTCCCAATCGTTCGACCAACTCGCGGTCGAGTGCGTAGGTGAACAGCACCTCGGCTTTAAGAATCTCCGCAAGGCGGGCCGCGACCTTGTCCGAACCACCAATCTTCGTGAACCACTCGTGCGCAACGACGATCTTGGCGTCGCGGAAACGCTCAGATTTGGGCCACACCGCGCGGCGAATCAGCCGACGGGCGAAGTCAGCCATCGTTGTCCGTCCTGGCCCACAGCGTGGAATAGTCAGTCCCCAGGAGCGCGTCGAGACGAGCCGTATCGGCAGCGAACAGATCGAGCACCGCAGGGTCGATAAGGTCCGCGACGCCAAACCTCTCCCGATCACTCGGCGCACGAAAGACAGCACCATTCAGCTTCGACGACGCCTTCGCTCGCTCAAGCACGCCGTAGGCGCCCAGGCGCCGCGCCGCGTTTGCCCCCTCTTTCATGACCTTGCCCAGCACTCGTGACCGTGGGGCACTCGCCGAACGGACGCGCCCGGAGGGCAAATCGTTCTTTCTGAGCGGAGCACACCCGACCAAGGCCAATACATCGTTCACGGCTCCCAACGGATCATCGCCAAGGCGAGCAACGTCGACGACGATCACACGATCGGCTCCAAACACCTCGAGTGCATCTGCGACCGGCGCCGCGTAGCACGATCGAGCGACAGTCTCGGGATACTGCGCCACCGCCTCAACGATGTCGTTGGGGAGACGAACGTGTCGGCGGAGATAGTTCAGCGCAGACAGCGTTCGCAACCTTGGGTCCCGAACTCCCACCAACACAAACGGATCATCGACGTCTCGGAAAATTCTGCGGAGCGCAATGCCGGAATAGAGGTAATCGTGCGAGACATCGAGGCCGACTCGATTGCCCGCCACAGGGTCGAACAAATCGAAGTAGGAACTCAGCCCCCGCGCATAGTCCCGATCAAAAAAAAAGGGGTCCTTCACCCGCGTGGGACCGATCTGGGGGTGCACAGCAAGCACTTGATGCCACCACGAACTCCCGGCCTTGTCGGCACCGACATAAAACAGATTGCGTTCGAATGGCGTTGACTGCCGCATCATTGACTCGTCGCCGGGTCACTGTCTGCGCAGGGCCCATCGACACTCAGCGGAATGCTCTCGAGCGAGTCGTCTACGTCGTCGTCCCCGTCACCGAATTCGATCGCCGGCCCTGCCGCAGCGATCGCTGCGACGATCCAGAACGCCATATTCGTTGGAAACACATCAAAGAACGGCACACCGAGCGATGCGACGCAGAAAGCGACGAGGTAGGCAGATAGCGCTTCGTAGGTCCGAGCGATCGTCAGCGCATCGGCGTCACGCGCACGGCGGGCAGTCAACACTCCCCGCCGAATTGCCACAGCGATGGCGGCGAGCAGCAGCCCAAGCCCGATCACGCCGAATGCAGAGAATGCCAAGACGTACGCGTTTTCCGACGACAACCGCGAGTTCGGCGACCCAAACAGAAAGCCAGCGACGGTGAGGTCAGAGATGTAGTCGCCAATGCCGTTTCCCGTGCCTGAGCCGTCGAAATCGAATCGACCTCGAGCACTCTCCGACTTGCGAGACAAGGTGTCTCGTACGTAGGGCACCAGAAGCGCTGTAAAAACGGCGACCGAAACACCGACCACGACATCCAGCAGAATTCTTGGGCGGCGCATAATCACCGCCAAGGACGCCAACCCGGCGACACAACCGATCAGCGCCGAGAACGACGACGGCACAACCAACATCACGAGGAATATCGCTGCAACGGCCGCGGCGAACAACGTGCGCGAGAACGAACGCCACAAGGTCACCGTGAGGAGCAGCGGGAGCACAACGAGCATGGCGAACCCATTGGGATCATCGAGCCCACCGCCGAATCGCAAAAGCCCACCGCGATATGACAGCGCTGGAACCTTGTCAAACACGAAGTACCCGACGACTTGCAACGTCAGGAACATGACGTGGTACGCAACCAAGCCGATGCCAAATTTGCGCCAGACGTCGAACGGGGGGTGCCCCGTCCACACAACCGGAATCGCCAACACCACAGGCAGAAAGAAGAACCACGGAAGCAATTGGCGCGCCTCGTCCGCTTGGGTCAGGCCCATCGCTGTGACCGTTCCTGCGTACAAAAAGAACGCCAACGGCCAGCGGACACCACGATCCAGCAACCGGGAGAGATGCTGACGACCGATTCCGGCTCGCAACACCAACCACGTCCACAACCCGACGATCACCATTGCCATCAGCACGTATTTTCCGAGCTTCCATGCGTCGGGCGTATCGGTATAAGTCCGCGATGTGTTTGCGCTCGAAAACCGAAAGGCCCAGCGATGGAAGTAATACACATTGGCGCCGATAAAGGTGATCGCCAAGAGGATCGTGACCACTCGCTCGACGCGAGTGGCGGCGTCATAGTTCTGATCAGCGTTTTGCCGCAGTTGTATCACTCTCCAAATCACACCCCCACGGTAACGTTGCCAAAGGCTCACTCGGTGACCAGTCCGCGTAGCCGGTCATCAACTCCCCAGGATCCGTTGTATGCCCTCCACCCAACCCGCACTTCTTGACGTCCGTTGGCTTTTAGGAATCGGCGGTATTGCACGAGTGGGTCAACACATCATCGCGGGCTTGGGAGAACTTGACCCTCCCGGCTTCAACCTCGTCCTGTGGGGCGAGCCCGGCCACATCGGCGACCACCCAGACTGGTGCCGTATCCAGCCCACGACGCGGGTCGGATGCGAGTTGTATGCCCAACGCGAACTGTTCGACGTCCCGGCCCATTCCGGCGGCCTGTATTTGCAACAGCAACGACCGCTACGGGACTGGCGCACCGCCACCATTATCCATGACACCATTCAACTCCGGGCACCATCCGACGGAGTCGTTCAAAAGCGGTTGCGCGCAGCATTCCTCGGCAAGGTCGCACGGCGTTCACAGGTGGTACTCACCGTGTCCGAACACGCGCGGCTGGCCATCGAACGCGACCTCGGTCGCGCAGCAAGTGACATCACACGTCTCAGACTGCCTATGGATGTGCACCTTGCTGCCGCTGTGCGGTCACGCCGCAGCGAGCTCGCAGCTGACCCAACGTGGCGTCCCAACGACATCTTGTTCGTCGGCCGAATGGGCTGGAATAAGAACGTCGACGGCCTGCTTCGGGCAACAGCGATGGCCTCGCCCGACTGCACACTGCGCATCTTTGGTGCACGCGGCCACGAACGCGACGAAATTCGGCGGAACGGCGCAGCCGCCGGCGTCGAACAGCTTGACGTATCGGTCACCACCAGTGAATCCGCTCTGGTCGATGCCTACGCAAACGCTCGCGCCGTCGTGCTCCCATCATTCGAGGAAGGGTGGGGCCTCCCCGTCTGGGAGGCAATCGCCTGTGGTATTCCTGTGGTCGCCTCGACAGGCGGTTCGCTTCCCGAACTTGCGCCGTTCTCTGTCGCCCCATTCCAGAGTGTCGACGTCACCACGTCCGACGAGCCCCTTGCCGAAGCAATTTCGATTGTTTCTGATCGCGGTGCGCCAGACCCAGAACGGATGAACCTCGACTCCCTGGCAGCGCTTCAGCGTGGGCCAACACGAGCCGAACTTGCACGTGACATCCTCGACGCGATCGCCAAGACCCGAGCCTGATTGTTACGCCCGGGTCCGGTCAGCGATGATCGTACGAACCCGGTCAACACGGCCGTGGATGATGGTCTCGACGCCGGAGCGACCCAGTCTGCCAGCCGCATGGCCCAACGGAGTGGCGTTGTTTCCCGCAGCCCGCTCGATCCGCAGATAGCGACGCATTCGCCACTCCGACGTCAAGTTCAGTTCGGCACATCGCAAGCGCCTCGGCTCGCACCGGACCAACTCGCGCTTCGATCGCTGCGGACACCACCGAGGCCCATAGTGTGGAAGGCGCCTCCGAATTCCGACACAGCATGACGACGTCGAGTGTCCACCGGCTTGCGCTCGGGCTGTTGGTCAGCACCCCATGCAGCACCGTGAGGAACAGTTCATCCGATGAGGCCATGACACGGGTACCACCCACCGGATACACCGAGGTGGCAGGAGCAACTCCTTTGACAATCACCTCCAACCACCTGCGAGTCGAAACTCACGACGACATCCACCGGATCAATCCCACGCGGTCAACGTGTCGTGCGCACCCACGCCTGGCAGACTCAGCACGTGGCGAACACCGAGATGACCGATCGCGACGACACCACCCTCAGATCCGCAGTTGCTTACCTCGGCGAACTCCACGGATCGCTTTTCCGACCTGTTGCCCTACTGGTCGCTATCGGAACCGCTGCTGGCATTACCGAGGCTGCAGCGCTGTTGCTCTTTGTTCAGGCCGCTGTCACCATCACATCTGATTCGATCGAGCCCTTCAAGATCACTGGTTTTGAAATCAACCAGCGCCCCGGCGTCTCGCTCTTGATCGCGCTCGTATTCGCCATAATCAGCGCAGTATTTCACCGACTCGTCGCCGGTAAAGCGGCAATGCTCTCGTTCCACGTCGGCGACACCGCTCGCTCACGCCTCGTCGACGGGTTCCTCAACGCAACTTGGGCACACGTCGGCGACCAACGCGAAGGCCGACTGCAAGAATCGATGACTCGGATCACCGAGGGCACCATCCGAGCAGCAGCACACCTTGCTCTCGGCCTGAGCTCAGTGGTGATCCTCGTTGCGCTCGCCGTCGCCGCGATCCTGACGAGTCCGGTGCTGAGCCTCGCCCTCATTTCGATCCCCGCCGTACTTCTTGCGGCGTGCGCTCCTTGGCTCCGACGCCTCCGCGCTCGAGCACGACGCGATACCAACACCTCCTTGTCACTCGCTGAAGCAACCGCCGCGACCACCACTCTTGCCCGCGAGTACCGAACGTTCGGGGTCCGCAGCGAACAGGCGGACAGACTCAAGGCAATAGCACGCGAGCACGGAATCGGGGTCGCCCGCACTCGGGTCGCAGGAATGACGATGACCTTCCTGTTCAAAGACATCGCTGTCATCGCCCTCATCGCCGTTGTCGGCATCCTCCACTTGGTGACCGACCTGCGCGAAGGTGCCGTCGTCGCATCTGTCCTGCTCATCATCCGCATGCTTGGCTACCTCCAGCAGACCATCCGCCTCCTCCAAGAAGGTTCCGAGGATGCCGCCACTATCGGTGCACTCCGGGCGGAAATAGACGACCTCAATGCGGCGCGTGAGCCGACCGGCCACCTCGCCGTCGAGCACATCGGCGCCATCGAGTTCCACGGTGTTCGTTATGCTCACGATGATCGCGGCGAAGCGCTCCGCGGCATCGACCTCCGCATCGAAACCAACACCACCGTCGGCCTCATCGGCAGATCTGGAGCCGGAAAGACGACTCTCGCCGAACTTCTCCTCGGGCTCCGAACTCCTACAGCAGGAAAGATCACCGTTGGGAATCATGACCTTGCCGAGATCCGCCGTGACGACTGGTCACGGCACTGCGCGCTCGTGCCGCAGCATCAGCAACTCGCCGAAGTGAGCATTGCGGACAATATTGCATTTCTTCGCACCAGGATTCCTGAAGACCGGATCATCGACGCTGCTCACCGAGCGCACGTTCACGCCGATATCGAACAACTCCCCGACGGCTATCAACACATCGTTGGGGCCCGAAGCCAAGGCCTTTCGGGCGGTCAACGCCAACGTATTGCCATCGCGCGCGCACTTGCCGGCGACCCAGAACTACTTGTGCTTGACGAGCCAACCAGCGCGCTCGACGAACGGACAGAGGATCTGTTCCGTCAGACCCTCGACGAACTCCACGGAAACACAACGATCGTTGTCATCGCTCATCGTCCAGCCACGATCGAGACCTGTGACGTGGTCATTCGTCTCGAAAACGGCACGGTTGCCGAGGTGTCCGCCGGTCCGCGAGCCGTGCGTGCAGTGGCGAACGCAGTCATTGCGGCCGCAGACTTCGATGACGAAAGGGTTTAGGGCGTCATCAACGCAATGGGAAGCCCGAGACCGAGCTCCGATCGGACTGTGGCGATGCGCCGACCTGGTTGCACTGCGTCCTTTGGAGCGCTGATCATTTCATGGCCGATGTGATCACAGGCTGCGTCCAGGTCCTCGACGTTGATCACCAAACCCCAAAACGTGCTGGGACCATCCCGCACCTCGGGACGTTCCACAACCTCAACGATCAGTCCGCCGCTGCCAATGCGATGAAAGCCTTGACGCATCGCGCCGGCCTCACGCACCCGCTTGAGTTCACAGTCGGTCGCACGCGTGATGGCACCGGTCGTACGATCGAGGTCGGCAGTCATCACCACAACGTGGTCGAGTCCGGCCGCAGCAATTGGATGCGGTGCGAAAATTGGGCCGAGTGGGTCCACCACGCGGGTCAGGAGCCCATCGATCGCAGTTCCGTCGAGCGCTGCCTCGACGCCACTGAGCGCCCAACTCACGATGCCGGAGGCGTCGGTGTCGACAATACGGAGCGATGTTCCGATGAGCGGAACAAGACCGTCGTCCGCAACCACCAGGCCAAGCGACCGCCAGATGTCGTGTTCGCCCGCAATTTCTAGCCATTCCACCTGCGCCGTCATTGCTTGATCTTCCCAGACTGCGCCGCCGAGACCATCACGCAATCGAGGGTCTGGAGCAAGAGTGCCTCAACGAGCCGCGGGCACTGCTCCGATTCCAGACATGACAAAGCGCCCGTGCCGAGCCCCGAAAGGCCGGGCGGCGGGCGCCTCATAGTTGTTCAGATTGGGTTGTTGAAAGGCGTCAGCCGCGACCCATGTTGGGACGCTTGCCGTGGTTCGCCTTCGAACGGCGGAGCCGGGCTTTGCGCTTCTTGGTCTTCTTCGACATAGTGCTAGCACGCTACGACGCCATCGCCGCGAACCCAACCAATCGGCGCGCGTCACGCCGACTTTCGATGGAGGGGCCAGCCTTGGCTACGGTCGTGGCATGACCGAGATCCATGGAACCGTCGCCTCCGGATTCGAAAGCGTGCGAGATGCCTTCGCTGCGAACTGGGACGAACACGACGAGGTTGGAGCATCCGTGTGCGCCACCGTCAACGGCGAAGTCGTCGTCGACCTTTGGGGCGGTACCGCAACGTTCGACTCCGGTGAGGCGGCCTGGGAAGAAGACACGATCATCAACGTCTGGTCGACGACCAAAACCATGTCATTCCTGTGCTGCCTGTTGCTGGCTGATCGAGGCGAACTCGATCTGTATGCACCCGTGGCCACGTACTGGCCCGAGTTCGCTGCTGGCGGCAAAGAAAACGTAGCCACCCGCCACATCATGGGACACACCGCCGGGTTGTCGGGTTGGGATGAACCCCTCGTCGCTACTGACATGCTCGACCACGACAAGATCGTCGGGCTCCACGCAGCACAAGCTCCATGGTGGGAGCCCGGCACCGCGTCGGGATACCACGCGATCAGCCAGGGCTTCCTGCTCGGTGAGATCGTCAAACGCATCTCGGGCCGCTCGCTCGGGCAATTCTTCGCCGACGAGATCGCGGGGCCACTCGATGCCGACTTCCACATCGGAACCCCCGCCTCCGCTGATTCGCGAGTCGCTCACGTGATCGCACCTGGCGAGCCGCTTGGGGCGCAGGCCGACGAAATGGGTACCGACTCGATCGCCTACCGAACACTGACCAACCCAATGATGGACGCATCGATCTCGTCCACCATCGATTGGCGCCGAGCGGAGATCCCCGCTGCTGGCGGTCACGGCAATGCCCGTTCTGTCGCCAAAATCCACGCGTTGACCGCAAACGGCGGCAACGCAAACGGCAAGCAAATCATCTCGCCAGAAGGACTGGCACGGATCTTCGACGTGCAAGCCGAGGGAACCGATCTTGTTTTACCTGCGGAGTTGAAAATCGGCATGGGTTTCGGTCTGCCAAGCCCTGTCCTCCCGCTACCCAACCCCAATACGTGTTACTGGGGCGGCTGGGGCGGATCGCTCGCAATCATTGACATGGATACGAATTTGAGCTTTAGCTACGTCATGAACAAGATGGACAGCACGACAACTGGCGACCCACGAGGCGCCGGACCGCTGATGGCCACGTACATGTCGCTTATGTCGGCCTGATCAGGACAATCTCGTTCAGGCCGCTGTTGTCCAGGCAAGCAACTCGTCGACCGGCAGTGTGTTGAGGATTCGGTCAATCGGCACATCACAGTCGGCTGCTCGATCACAACCGAGGCTTTGCCATTCCATTTGACCCGTCGCGTGTGCGTCGGTGTCGATGGTGAACCAGCAACCGTGGCCGACGGCCAAACGCAGCAACTCTTTCGGCGGATCCAGCCGCTCGGGTCGGCAGTTGATTTCCACCGCCGTGTTGAACTGCGTGCACGCAGCAAAGACGACGTCTGGGTCGAATTTACTCGGCTCACGTTTGCCGATCATTCGTCCGGTGCAGTGGCCCAAAATATCGACGTGCGGCGAAGCGATCGCCTGCAGCAATCGCTCGGTCATCTTCTGTTTTTCCATCCACAGTTTTGAGTGCACGCTCGCCACCACAACGTCGAGCCGGCTCAGCATGTCATCGGAAAGATCGAGCGCACCATCTTCGAGAATGTCGACTTCCATACCGGACAGGATTCGGAAGTTGTGTCCCGCATCGGCGATCGCCGCATTGATGCCATCGATCTGGTCGAGCTGATCGGACAACCGCTCCTCGTTCAGGCCGTGCGCAATGCTCAGGCGGGCCGAGTGATCGGTTTGGACCATGTATTCGTGGCCCAATTCCATCGCCGTGATCGCCATCTGCTCGATCGGTGCACCGCCATCGCTCCACGTCGAGTGCAGGTGGCAATCGCCCCGAAGCGCGTCAAGGTAGGGGCGAGCTTGATCGCTGACCGCAACGCGTGACGACGCCTCGATGTCGACCAGGTAGGCGGGCACATCGCCACGTACGGCGTCGGCGATCACCTGCGCGGTCGAGGACCCGATCCGATCGAGCTCGGTCAACGTATTGTTCGCCGAACGACGCTCGATCTCGTCGCTCCCAATGGTGCGAACCACATCGAGCGCACGGACGAACGCTCTCGTCTTGAACCCCGACGACTGGGCACGGTCCAAGCAATGGATCACACGGAGCAGCGCTGCCTCAGGTGTCATGCCATCGCATGGTACTTCGTTGAGGCCCAGCCGATCTGGGCCCCTGCCGCCCGACCACAGGGCCGGTCAAGGCTCAGATATGTTGGCAAGGTGCTCCGCTGAAACCTTGCCCTGCTCTGGCTTGCGGCCATTGCCTCGTGTTCCGGCAGTAGTAGCGGAACGACCGACGTCATCGAGCTCGGCGACGTTGCACCGGGCGAGGCGGTCGGATTGACCGCTGTTGAGTCCGACGACGGACGATTTGCCGATGTGGCCGATCCTCTCGATGGCACGATCCGCCGACTCGACATCGATGACCCCAATGCATGGTTCACAACCCCGGCAACCATCCCAGTGGGCACGGATGGTGCTCAGCGAGGCCCTCTTGGACAGGTCATCATCGACGATGTTCGATACGCCACGTGGACACAACCGGAGACCCTCGAACTCGTCGTTGGCAAAGTGGTTGGCGACGTGGTTAGCGATGCTCAAACGCTCATTGTCTGGTCCGGTGGTCGTGCGGGTGACGGGGCGATCGGAGGCGCACTTGGCGAACTCGACGGGCAGATCCTGCTCGGACTCGGTCGCAACATCGGCTGGGAGGCCGAGACCGACGCTGGTGGAGCGTTGCTCGTGATCGATCCCGCTAGCAACGCAAATCAGAACGTCATCCCGCTCAGCGTGGGCTACATAAACCCGTGGGCATTCACCGTCACGCAGTCTGGTGAGGTGTGGGTCGCCGACAATACCGATGTCGATGACATCGAACGCCTCGGCCGCGGTGACCCCATTTCAAACTGCAACAACCCGTCACAAATTGGTGGACCGGGCCGCGCTGCGACCTTGGTGATTGAACTGCGGGATAGACGGATCGGCATCTGTGGGTTCCTCGACAACGAGCTCCGCGCTACGAAGCGATCGGCATCGACACCGTCACTGGCGAGCGAACGGCGCTCGACCGCGCCGGCACGATTATGCCCTGCAACTTTGGGGCAGCTGTCTACTCAGATGGCACCGTGATCACCCTCGCTCAAACCGAGTCCGACGAATCCCTCCAGATTCGTCGCCCGTAACCCACCGCCCCGTCGGCCGCCACACCGCGATCGACCGCCGCCCTGTAAGCGCCCACCTCGCCGCCCCACCGCTCCCCTTTGGATCCCTCACCCCATCTCAGTGAATCGAGTCCCGGATTCCAGGATGAGATTCACTGAGATGCAGAACGAGTAGCGCTGATTTCCTGTTTCACGCTCCCGCAACCCAGTGAATGGGGGCATGAGACTTTCTGAACTCGACAAGCTCGGCCGCCAGCAACACGGCGTCGTTGGCTGCAACCAAACCTCACTCACCGCCTCCTCGTGGTCGCGAGCAATCGCCGCGGGTTCGTTGATCCTGATTCACCCAGGTGTTGCGCGTCTCGTTGGAAGCGCGGACACCGCCGAACAAAGGATCACCGCAGCGATTCTGGCCTGCGGGCCATCGGCTCTCGCCTCCCACCGTTCGGCAGCACACCTGCACGGCATCCCAACCACGACGACCCCACCAGTCGACATCATCGTGCGACCCGACGAGGTCCGAAACCTCGCATCCGGCCAGGCCAGCAAAGCACGGCGCCTCGAAGAGGTGACCGTTCATCGGCCAAGCGACCTTGTGCGACTCGCACCACACCGGATCAACGGGATCGCCTGCACGAACATCTTGCAGACACTCGTTGATCTGGGTGCTGTTGCACCAAGGCACGTCCACGGCGCGGTTGGCCACGCGCTAACCAATGATCTCGCAACCCTCGAGGCAATCGAGACCGTTCTTTTCTCCCACGCTCGAAGAGGTCGAGCCGGAGTCGTTGCGCTGCGCACTGCAGTCGACGATTGGTCACTCGACGCCAAACCGGCCGACTCCGTCCTCGAACCGGCTTTCAGGCAACTCGCCGGCCGGTATGGGTTGCCGCCCATCGAGTTTCACCCCCACGTCGGAGGCCGGGAGGTCGACTTCGTAGTTGTTGGTACGCCCATCGTGATCGAGTGCGACGGGTGGCGCTACCACGGCAAGGATCGAGAGCAGTTCGAACACGACCGGGCCAACGACGCCGAATTCGAGTCTCGTGGCTGGATCGTCTTGCGCTTCACCTACCGCAAGATCACCTCCCGCCCCGCCGAGGTCGCCGATCACATTCGACGCTCGATCGATCAGTGGGCTCACCGCCCAACGCCAGATGTCGCCCCACCCGGCAGTCGCGAGCCCGCACCGACTCACGCTGCGGCTTTCGCTCGCTCCATCACCAAGCGGTTCAGCACCCCCGAACCGTTTTTCTCCGTGAATTCAGCCCCCTCACCCGAGCCCAGAATCACCGAGAAAAACGAAATTCACCGGCAACCCACGAGACGGCGCAGATCCAAGCATCCGACCGCAACCGAACGGGCTCCCCGCTGACGTGGGTAACCTCTGCGCCGCATGGAACGCTTTGGTCTCGTCGGTCTTCCCAATGCGGGCAAGAGCTCGCTTTACAACGCACTGACTGGTGGTGGCGCGCTCGCAGCCCCCTACCCGTTTGCGACCAAGGACCCGAACATCGGCGTCGCCATGGTTCCGGACGAGCGCCTCGACAAATTGTCAGTCATGTCGAAGTCGAAGAAGACCGTTCATGCACAAGTCGAAGTCGTCGACATCGGTGGGCTCGTCGAAGGCGCAAGCACCGGCGAAGGTTTGGGCAACAAGTTCCTCGCCAACATCCGTGAAGTCGACGCCATCGTCTTTGTCCTCCGCGCGTTTGAGGATGACGACGTGGTTGGACCGTCAGACCCCATCGAGCATCTGCGCATCGTCGAGATCGAACTTGCGCTCGCCGATCTCGAGACCGTCGAGAAGCGGCTGAACTCGATCAAGCGCGCCTCAAAGCTCGACAAGACGCTGGGCGCCGAGAGCGAAGCGCTCCAGATCGCATACGACAGCCTGTCCGAAGGCCTACCGCTGTACCGCGCTGGCCTCAAGGAAGACGTTCGCGAACAACTTGAGCAGTACTACCTGCTGACCAACCGCCGAGTTCTTGCCGTGGTCAACGTCGGCGAGAACGACATCGACTCGATTCCCGAGATGGAAGCACTCGTCTCCGCCGAGTTCAATGACGCTGGCGACAACGTCGAGGTCATTGGCATGTGCATCCAGATGGAGGCCGAAGCCGCCGCCATCACCGACCCGGAAGAACGCAAAGAAATCCTTGAGGGGTTTGGCCTCGGCGAGGGCGCCCTGTTCCGAATGGTGCGCAGCTCGTATCACCTGCTCGGTTTGCGGACGTATCTCACTACGGGTGAGCAAGAGTCGCGTGCGTGGACCTTCCACGAAGGCTCTACCGCACCAATGTGCGCCGGTCGTATCCACGGCGATTTCCAGCGCGGCTTCATCAAGGCCGAGGTCATCCAGTGGGACGAACTGCTCGAGCTCGGGTCGTGGAACGCCGCCAAAGACGTCGGAAAAATGCGGATGGAAGGCAAGGACTACATCGCCCAAGACGGCGACGTCATGGAATTCCGCTTCAACGTCTAACGGTTGGTGTCGAAGAGCGTTCCTGCGTGCCATGCTCATGAACATGGCATGGCTGGTCAGCGAGGCACGGGTGCTGGCATCAGCCGAGTGCACAGCGAGCCGGTCCCAGCGCCGCCGCGGCCTCATTGGACGAGACCACCTTGAAGGTGCTCTTGTGATTGATCGCTGTCGCTGGGTCCACACCGTCGGTATGCAATTCCCGATCGATGTGGCCTTCGTCGATGCTGACGGGCTGGTCATTCGCACCGTCCAAATGTCGCGTCGACGAATCGGGCTCCCCGTTCCGCGGGCGCGCCTCGTGATCGAGGCCGAAGCCGGCGCATTCGCCCGTTGGGGCGTACACGTTGGTGACGTGATCGAGTTGCGAGACACGCCGTGAGTACTCTGTGGCTCGTAGCGACCCCCATCGGGAATCTTGGTGACCTTTCGCCCCGCGCAGTGGAAGTTCTCGCTCGAGTGCAACTGGTGTGCTGTGAAGACACGCGCCGCACTGGCAAGTTGCTGCAACACGCAGGCATCCGAGCGAACCGCCTCGCTGTGTGCAACGAACACACAGAGTTCACGCTGATCGACCACGTGCTCGACGTGTTGGCGAGCGGCGGCGAGGTAGCCGTGGTGAGCGATGCTGGCACGCCTGGCATCTCCGATCCAGGCGAACGTTTAGTCGCCGCAGCGATCGACGCCGAGCACATCGTGAGCGCTGTGCCGGGCCCTGCTGCTTCGACCATGGCGGTCACGATCAGCGGTCTGCCAAGCGACCGATTCGTCTACGAGGGATTCCTCCCACGCAAGGGCCAAGAGAGGGTGCACCGCCTTGGTGAACTCGCCAACGAACATCGCACGGCCGTGCTGTACGAAGCCCCTCATCGCATCGAGCGAACGCTTGCCGACCTGCGTACGACCTGCGGACCCGACCGTCGAGTATCGATTTCTCGAGAACTCACCAAACTCCATGAGCAAACAGTGCGAGGCACGCTCGGAACGATCGACATCGGTGACCCACGCGGCGAGTACGTGATTGTGCTCGGCGGAGTAGTGCGGAACGATGCGCCGACCACCGATGCCAACGTTGAAATCATGCTCAGTGAACTCATCGCCAACGGTTCGTCGACACGCGACGCAGCCGCCCATGTAGCCGCTTCGACCGGACGCCGAAAGCGCGAGGTGTACGAACTCGCAGTGACGTTGTCAACGGCGGCCAAAGGCGCCGCGAACGCTGCGAGCCCCGCAGACAAGGCAGACTGACCGCAATGACTTGGATCGTTCAATGAGTGAGTACATAGCCGTAACCGGCAGCGGCCCGAGTGCAGCATTCTTCGACCTTGATCGGACGCTCATCTCCGGTTCGTCGGCGTTCACGCTCGCCATCCAAGCCCGCAAGGCCGGTCTGGTACCCACACACGAGTTCGTCCGCGACGCGGGTGGCGCCGTGGCGTTCAAGCTCTTCGGAGCGAGCGACGACACCAGCGACGAAGTTCGCAAGCGGATCCTTGGGGCCGTGACCGGGATGCGCCAGGTCGACCTCCAGGGCCTCAACGCAGAAGTGTTGCCGCGCCTCATCGAACGAGTGCGGCCTGAGGCCAAACGCCTCCTCGAGCGCCACCGTCGTGCCGGCCGCGACACATTTATCGTCTCGGCAGCACCGCAAGAAATCGTCGAGCCGCTCGCCCAGGCACTCGGCATGACCGGTGGCATCGGCACCCGCAGCGAGGTCGAAAACGGCGTGTACACCGGCGAACTCAATGGACCCTTCTGTTACGGCGAAGGCAAGGTTGAAGCCATGAAGAACCTGGCCTCCTGGAACGGGTACGACCTTGCTCAGAGCTACGCATACAGCGATTCGGCCAGCGACCTCCCGATGCTCGACGTAGTCGGTCACCCAGTGGCGGTGAACCCCGACTCGAAGCTCGAGCGTGTGGCCCGGCGCAACGGCTGGCCGATCGTGATCTTCAGCCAGCGCACCAAGTCGGTGATTCGTCGCACATTGTCGACCGTTGCAACGGTCGGCATCGGCGCCGGCGGCTTTGCGCTCGGCACGCAGGCGAACCGCAAAAATTCCATATTCCGCCGCTGATCCGACAACCACAGACAACCGGTGTCGACAATCGATGCCGGACGTATCAGCGTGGAGTGAGGGCGAGCTGACGTGATTGACACACGAGGGTGCCGGTCGAGTCCCAGATCTCGCCTTCCTCATCGAGCAAACCGTCGTGAATGAAACGCGACCGGAACGAGCAGCGCAGCGGCCCGAGTGCTGGCACGCCACGCACGTGCACCGTGAGTTCAATGGTCGGCGCCCAGGCGACGGGCAAACCCGAGTTAAACACCGGCGGCGGGAACGCGTCAGCTGCAAGCAGCAGGGCCAGCGAGTCGACCGGTTCTTCATTGGCCAGTGCGAACCATCCACTGATCTCTGCGGTTCCCGAAGGCTCTCCTCGACGAAAGCCACCGTCCTCGGGTTTCATACGCAGATCAACGCGTTCCATCAGCGCTGGCTTTGGGCCTTCGGTGGCGGAAGGTGCCGTGACACACTCCTCCCAAGCAGGCAACTCGACCGGACCGCTCCTTTGGCGGCTTGGGCCACCCGGTGACTGATCGCCAAACGTTGCCAGCAACGTCAGCGTTGGCTTGCCACCCATTGACAAAGTGGCCGACGCTGTCGCAAGCCGCCGACCCAAACGAATGGTCATCACGTCGATCTCACACTCCCCCGCCGGAGCCGGCCGGAGGTAGTGACCGGTGATCGTGAGCGGAGGTCGGCCAATCGTCTCGGTCATCGCTCTTCCAGCGATCGCCATCAGATAGCCCCCGTTTGCGTTGCCGCCGATGTCCCAGCCCGGCTGAACAATCGCCTCGTAACGCCCATCGCCAATCGAGCGGACAGCGGTTGCATCTGCAAAGTTCACACGCGTAAACATACGCTCTCACGTCCACACGAGTCAAATCCACTGCACACACAATGTTCGGAAAGTGGCAGGCCGAAAACGAACACGCTCCGCACCCTCTGCGCTTCGTGCCAACCGTGGCCAGTATCGTGACGGGGTGAGCAGGACGTACGTGACGACCCCGATCTACTACGTGAACGCGGAGCCACATCTCGGCCACGCCTACACCACGATCATCGGTGACGCCGTCACCCGCTGGAGCCGGTTGATGGGAACCCCCACCAAGTTTCTCACCGGCACGGACGAGCACGGCCTCAAAATTCAGCAGTCGGCCGAGGCCCAGGGGCTATCGCCCCAGGAATTCACCGACCAGATTGCACCGAAGTTCGTCGAAGCATGGGACAAGCTGAACATCGCGAACGACGACTTCATCCGCACCACCGAGCAGCGCCACAAGGACGCCGTTCGCGAACTCTTGCAGCGCTGCTACGACGCTGGCGACATCGAACTTGACACGTTTGCCGGCAAATACTGCGTTGCGTGTGAGGAGTACTACTCCGACGACGAACTCGATGAAGGCGACCTCTGCCCAACGCACCGCACCAAGGTCGAGTACTTCGAGGAGGAGAACTACTTCTTCCGCCTGAGCCGGTTCCAAGATCGCCTACTGGATTGGTACGCCAAGCATCCGAACGCACTCCAGCCCGAGCACCGCGGCAACGAGGCGCTCGGGCTGATCCGCGGCGGCCTCCGCGACTTCTCCATCAGCCGCACGTCGCTCGAATGGGGCATCCCTCTGCCATGGGATGACAAGCACGTCACCTACGTCTGGTTTGATGCGCTGACCAACTACCTCGCAGCCGTCGGCTTCGGTTCGGGTGACGATGGCGACGACTACAACGACTGGTGGCCCGCAACCCACCTCATCGGCAAGGACATTGTTCGTCAGCACTGCGTGTACTGGCCGGCAATGCTCATGTCGGCTGGTGTGGAACTGCCGGAGCGTTGGGCGATCGGAGGCTGGCTGCTCGTCGGCGGCGAAAAGATGAGTAAGACCTCAGGCAACGTGGTCAACCCACTCGAACTGATCGACGACATCGGCCTCGACGGCTTCCGCTACTACGTCCTTGCTGACACCGCATACGGCAGCGATGGCGACTTCACTTACGAGGGTCTCGTCGGCCGCTACAACTCTGATCTTGCCAACAACTTGGGCAACCTCGCAGCCCGCGTCGCAACCGTGGTCTCCAAAAAATGCGACGGCCTCGGCACGGCACCGTCACCCGACAGCGCACTCGCCGAAGCAGCCGCCACGGCCTACACCGACACCGCTGCCTACTGGGCGAACATCGAGCCCAGTAAGGCGCTCGACGCAACATGGGGACTCATTCGCGCCACCAATTCCCACCTCGAGCAGAACGAGCCGTGGAAGTCCGAACCGGGCCCCGATGTCGACGCCGTGATGGGCGACGCCCTCGAGGCGCTGCGCATCGTCGCGGTGCTGTGCTGCCCGGCTATTCCCGACACGGCCCAAGCTGTATGGGAACGAATCGGTATGCCCGGCCAGGTGAGCGACCAACGACTACCTGATGCCGCAGCGTGGGGCCAGTATCCGGCGGGCAACACGGTCACCAAGGGAGATCCCCTGTTCCCGAGAATCAAGCTTTGAGGGTCACCGATGACCGCCACCCACACCTGGATTGACTCGCACTGCCACATCCATGACGAACGGATCCCCGACGGCCCCGACGGGGCAGTTGCGTCGGCCACCGAGATGGGGGTCGACATCCTCGTCACCGTGGGTTGTGACCGAGAAACATCGCTCGCCGCAATCGACGTCGCGTCGCGCCACGACAACGTCTTCGCCACTGTTGGCCTGCACCCTCATGATGCGACCAAGGGCATGGCGTCGATCATCGACCTGCTCGACACGCCCGGCATTGTCGGCATCGGTGAGGCGGGCCTCGACTACCACTACGAGCATTCACCCAGAGACGAGCAGCGCCACGTCTTCGCCCAGCACATCCGCCTCGCCCACGAGCACGACCAGACGCTCATTATTCACACGCGTGATGCATGGGACGAGACCTTCGAGATTCTCGATTCCGAGGGCGTGCCGGAGCGGACAATCTTTCATTGCTTTACCGGCGGTCCGGATGACGCGGCGCGAGGGCTCGAGCGTGGAATCCACTTGTCGTTCTCGGGAATCGTCACGTTCAACTCAGCGAAGGACGTCCAGGAGGCGGCAAAACTCTGCCCGGCCGACAAAATGCTGATCGAAACCGACAGCCCGTACCTCGCTCCGGTTCCGCATCGAGGCAAGCAGAACCGGCCGGCATGGGTCCCGTACGTGGGCCAATTCCTTGCTGATTTGCGCGACGAACCCGTGGCCAAGCTCTCGGCGGCCACCGTGGCGGCCACCCATACTGCGTTCGGGCACCGGCTCGGCAAGCCAGCAGCCTGACGGCCTCGACGCCGTGCGACGGCTCGCTCCACCAGCCGACAGATACGCTGACGGTGAGCAACAACCATGGCATTCGAAGACTCCGACCGGCGACGTTCCGTACTCCTGGCACTCCTCACGCTCATCGCGCTTCCA
>JBLFZD010000016.1:0-23232 GCA_047610085.1 Ilumatobacter sp.
TGATTTCTTCACAGATGGGGCAGGTCTGTGAAGTTTCGGTGCCGACGTTTCGTGCGGCACGAATGAGTTCAGGGTGTGCATCGCACACGGTGTCCATCGGAACACGCCCTTTGCGGACCTCGTTGATGAGCATGCGACGCGCCAATCGGTGGTCGATGATGCCGCGCGCGCCATCGGTGCCGCGGAGAGCGCCGACCGAAAAAGCCATGACCGGCGATCGTACCGCCGCTATTCGAGGCGCGTTGGCGGGCCCGTCCCCGAGTGACCCACCCAAAGCAGGCAGAATGGTGGGATGGCAGCGAACATCACCTATGGCAGGGGCATCCCGGGCGACACTGAACTGCGCCTCTGCGGCGACGTCGGTGACGCCAAACGTGCCGTCGAGCTTGGCGTGTCGGAGTGGTTCAACTCGATCGAGTTCGCGCAGGCCGGTGGCAAAGCGATCGCGGTCGACCCTGATGGCGCACGCATCACCGACCTCCGCGCCCGCGCCGAAGCAGCCGAAGTGACCGTGCAATGCTTGCAAGCCGACCTCGCTGACCTCGGTGACATTGCGTCGACATCATGCGAAGTTGTGGTCGCCGTGCACACGATGCTCGACGTGGCCGACCTGAGTCGCCTGCTCCGCCAAGTGCACCGCATCTTGAAGCCGTCGATGCCGTTCGTGATCGCCATGCCGCACCCCTATTCCGCGGTCGAGCCGAACAAGCCATACGGAACCGCCGCACGAACCGTTGGTGACTGGTTCACATCGCTCGAACGCTCCAACTTCCGAGTTGATCGAGTGAAAGAACTCGGCGTGAGCCCAACCGAGCTGATTCCCACCACCCTCGTGCTCCGCGCTCGCAAGGAAGGCTCCTGAGCTTCATGATCGCGTCGCTTCGAGGAGCCCGGCGCAGAACCGCGAGCGCTCAGAAAGGGACGTCAGCCGAGAGGCGAGCTTCGAGTATGTCGGCGGGGACCGGACGGCTAAAGAGGTAGCCCTGGCCACTATCGGCACCGAGTTCGCGAAGGCGCGTGAGCTGAAGCGGTGTTTCGACGCCTTCGGCAATCACGTGCAAGCCGAGTGAGTGTCCGAGGCGGATCACGGCGTCGACGATCGATGAGTCATCGACTTCGATACCCAGGCCTTTCACAAACGACCGGTCGATCTTGATTGCTTCCACCGGGAACTTCTTCAAGTAGGTGAGCGAGGAGTAACCCGTTCCGAAGTCGTCGACTGAAAGGTGCACGCCAAGGCCGCGCAACTCGCGCAGTGCGACCGTGGCCGCGCTGACGTCGGTCAGTAACGCCGTTTCGGTAATCTCGAACCACAGCGCGTCCGCTTCGATCCCGCTCATGACGAGCGCGTCTTCGACAACGAGCAAAAAGTTTGGGTCGCTCAGCTGTTGCGTCGCCAGGTTGACCGACAACGCACAACGGCCCCACGGGTGTCCGTTCGCACGCCAGGTGGCGAGCTGTGCCAGCGCGTCACGGAGCATGTGTTCGCCGATTTCGCCCATGAGCCCTGATGCCTCTGCAGCAGGCAGAAATTGAGCCGGCGTCAACAGGCCCCGTTCCGGATGCAACCAGCGAACGAGCACTTCGAACCGGGTGAACTCTCCGGTCGACAGGTCGACGATGGCCTGGAAGTACGGGACGATTTGGTCGCCGGCCAACGCACGGCGCAGCTCACTCGTGGTCTGCAGCGTCGAAACTGACGCATTGCGGTCGCCATCGTTGAAGCGAGCCACCCGATCGCGGCCACCGGCCTTCGCTTGATACATGGCGGCGTCGGCATTACGCAGCAAATCGGTCGCCGACATGCCGGGTTCCTTGTTCGTGGCATAACCAATCGAGGCGGTGACGATCATCTCGTGGCCTTCGATGGTGACCGCGTCCTGCACCGATTGTTGCAGCCGGTCGGCAACTTTGGCCGGGTCAAGCGGGCCGAGCCGAATCTCGCCGGTCTCGTCGGACTGCTTCGTGGTCCCGTCAACGAAGACGACGAACTCATCACCACCGAAACGCGCCAGCTGGTCACCCACCCGCATCACCGAGCGGAACCGCCCCGCCATATGGCGCAGCAACTCATCACCAATTGCATGGCCAAGGCTGTCGTTGACGAGCTTGAAGTTGTCGAGGTCGATGAACAGCACGGCGACCTCATCGACTGCGGCCGTGGTGAGTAACTCGTCGAGACGGGCCATGATCGACGCACGATTGGGTAGCTGCGTCAACGCATCGTGGGTGGCAGCATGCGACAGTTGATGGGCCGTCTGGCGTTGCTCGGTGATGTCTTCAATGTGAGTGATCGCGAGCGACACGCCATCTTCTTCAATGACCGACACCTGGGTCTTTGTCCAGATGAACTCGCCGTCGCGTCGCAGATAACGCTGTTCGATTCGATAACTGTCATCAATGCCCAACTCGATGCGAGCACGTTCGGCCGCTGCAGAGCGGAGATCATCGGGATGCGAGATCTCGCGTACCGATCGGCCGAGCAAATACCGGCGAGAGTGATCGAGCATCTCTGCGAGGGACTGGTTGGCGTCGACGATCTTGTTATCGCTCAGCCGGACGAGCGCCATGCCATTGGGCGCTGAGTGAAACGCCTGCTGAAATCGGCGGCGAGCGGCTTCCAGCGCTTCGGTGGTACGTGCGCGATCCTCAACATCACGCATGATCACCACAGTGCCACCGGCTCCATCGACCACCGGATGCAACGATACTTCGACCAGGTTGACCGAGCCATCACGTGACACGAGTTCGACCACAGCGTCGCCGGTGACTTTCGGGTCCAGCCCGAGACGTCGGCAGCGATCAACGATGTCGTCTCGATCATCGGGTAAGACAAAATTGATGAACGCCCGGCCGAGCAGCTCATCGATCGAACGCCCGGTGATGGCTGCGGCTTGCTCATTCGCCGACACGATTGCGCCGTCGTCATCCATGCTGAGCACCGCATCGGGGAGGCCGTCCAGCATGCGCCGGACATTTGCGTGCGTGGCCTCGAGTTCAGCGACGGAGGCGGTGAGGCGACCGCGGACTCGTCGGACGTCAAACACGACCAATCCGATCGCCAAGGCGGCGACAACGCCAACCGCCGCCACCACCAAAATTCCCGCGAACGTCACGCCCTGACAGTACGAGCTGCAAGAAGACGGAGCGCGGACGCTTAGCCGAGGTCTGCGTGCCAGGCGTCGAGGCGTTTGCGGATCTCGGTCTCGCCGATGATGCCCTCTTCGAGGCGGACCTCCATTAGAAACCTCATCGCATCGCCGACCGCACGACCTGGATCGATGCCAAGGTGCTCGATCACGGCGTTGCCGTCCATCTCCGGGCGCAAAGCCGCCAACTCTTCGGCGCCAGCGAGTTCGTCGATCCGTGCTTCAAGCTCATCCATCCGCCGGGAGAGACGCGCCGCCTTCTTCGCGTTGCGCGTTGTGCAATCACAGCGAGTCAACACGTTGAGTTCCTGGAGCAACGAGCCGGCATCGCGCACATAGCGCCGCACCGCCGAATCGGACCAACCCAACGAATAGGTGTGGAACCGAAGGTGGAGTGCAACAAGTTCGGTGACGTCACGCAGGTCGTCGTTCGAATAGCGCAGCGCAGCCATCCGCTTCTTCGTAATCCGCGCACCCACAGCGTCGTGATGGTGGAACGTGGTGCCCTTACCGGGCTGATACCCCCGCGTCTTGGGCTTTCCGACGTCGTGGAACAACGCAGCCAAACGCGTCAGACGGAAGTCAAACGTCTCACGATCGCCCGCCTGTATGTCATCCCACTCGTGCAGCGGGCGCACGTTTTCAACCACTGCGATCGAGTGCGTGAGGACATCTTTGTGGCGATGGATCGGGTCGTGCTCCAAGCGCATGTTCGGCAACTCGGGGAGGAACTCATCGGCAAGGCCCGTGTCGACCAGGAACCACAAACCTGCCGCTGGGTGATCGACCACGATCAACTTGTCGAGTTCGTCGCGGATTCGTTCGGCCGATACGATTTTCAGTCGAGGTGCCAATTCCTTGACCGCTGCGACGAGCTGCTCGGTTGGCTCAAGCTGGTATCGAGCAATGAAACGCGCAGCCCGCAACATCCGGAGCGGGTCATCACTGAAGCTGATTTCAGGGCCCAACGGGGTCCGAAGCACGCGTTGCACCAGGTCAGCGGCACCGTTGAATGGGTCGACCAGTTCGGGCATGCCACCGTCACCGGTCAGTTCCAGTGCCATCGCGTTCACCGTAAAGTCCCGGCGCGACAGGTCGGAGCCGATCTCATCAGCAAACACCACGACCGGTTTGCGTGACTCGTCGGTGTAGGCCTCAGCTCGGAACGTCGTGATCTCGTACGGGCGAACAAGGCCGGTTGCCGGGTCCCTCTTGTGCGCCCCGATCGTGCCGAACTTCTCGCCTTGGTTCCAGATGCTGTCGGCCCAGCCTTCGAGGCATGCTTTGATCTGGGGCGGGCGGGCATCGGTGGTGAGATCGAGGTCAAAGTCGGTCTTGCCGCTGTCGACCAGTAGGTCGCGCACGGTTCCGCCTACCAAGTACAAGCGGTGACCCGCCGCGCTGAAACGTTCAGCCAACGGCGCGAGCTCGCGCAGAACTGGGGCGAAGCGCTCAGGAATCACCCGGCCAGCGTATTGGCTGACCGGGCCGCGTGGGACGAGTTGTTCACCGATGGGGACCGGTTCCGCGGAGGCCCAACCGTTAGCGTCTGCATCGTGCGTCAAGCGACTGCGAACCCCACGGTGCAAGCCGGGCTCCGCTCCTGGCCCCTCGACGCGGCGATTCGCCACCTTGTGCTCCTCGACGTCACCATGATTCCGAGTGAAGCCGACGTCGACCAATGGGTCACCGAGGCCTTCGGTCCCACTCGACGTGACACGCCAGCGCCGACAGCGATCCGCACCGGCGCGCTGTTTCCTGAGGCTGCCGAGCCGTTTCTGACCCGCGGGTTCGCGGAGGTCGACCGACTCGCACTATTCGAACGGCCACTGATGGGGCCGGGCCAGCCGCGCAAGCACCCTGCGCCCGATGGAACATCGATTGCCCGATTCCGCACACGTGATCTCGATGGTGCCGCAGCGCTCGATCAGGCTGCGTTTCCCGACGGGTGGCAGCAGAGTGCTCGATCGCTGGCCGACATCGCAACAGCCACACCACAGGTGCGTCAGCGATTGGCACTCCGCGGCAGTGTCGGCCGCCGACACATCGTCGGTTTCGCGATTACTGGCAAGGCTGGCACCACCGGCTACTTGCAGCGACTCGCCGTGGACCCCGCCGCGCAACGCATCGGCATCGCTCGCGCACTCGTCGACGATGCCACCGATTGGCTGATGCGCCGCGGGGCCCATCGGGTGCTCGTGAACACCGGTGTCGACAACGACGGCGCGATTAAGCTCTATGAGCAGGCGTCGTTCACCCGACGAAACGAAGAGCTCGTCGTACTCGAACGTCGCCGAGCAACATGAACCGGGCGCTTGTGGCCACCGTGGCCACCTTCACGATGCTTGCGGCCGCCACCACCGCATTCGCCCAAGAGGAGACCCCGCCGGAAATGGCTGCTCCGCGCCGATTCGGCGACGTCGAGATGGTGCTCATCGACCAGTCGTTTGATCTTGCACCAAACGGCACCATCGAGCTGACCTATCGACTCAGCGGTGACCTCGCCGCCGCAGCCGAGCTCACGCTTCCCTCGACGGTTCCCGCCACGACCGAACCACCTTCGACGACGATGCCCGCCCAAACCGTTACACCTGAAACAACTTCGGTAACAACGATCGATCCAACCGCTCCCACGACGTTCGCGGCGGTGCCGGCGCCAACCACGGTGCCGCCCAGCACGACTCTCCCGCCGCCCATTGCGCTCAGCATCCGGGTACTCAATTACCGGGCACTCGACGATGTCGACGACCTCCGCGGGATTTTGGGCCCCAATCCGAGCCGCGACCGACCCAACCCGATCGATGGCGTTGACATTTTCGACATTCGCTCAAGCATCGTCGTCGAGTCGGCGGACGAAGCCATCCTCACACTCACCGTTCCGACCGACACCGATATCAGCGTCGCCGAACAGCTCGAATTCAACACCGACGGCATCCACCCAATCATGGTCGAGCTGCGGGTCGCCGACATCGTGGTCGCCCGTCACGGCACCGTTGTTGAGCGTCGATCTGAAGGACGCAGCACGCCACCGCCTATCGACCTGGCCTTATTCACTTCGATCGACGACCCGGGCCCAACGGCCTCCGATACCGAGGTCGCACGTGCGGTCGAGCAGTTCGCCGACCTCATCGACATCGCCGACGAGCTCGCCCCGTCGCTGGCCCTCGACGTACCGCCTTCGGTGGTCACTGCAGCTGCGGGTCAGCCCGGTTTTTCGGATTCCTCCGAAATCTTGCGCGACGACGAACTCCTCGCCGGTCCGGCCACACCGTTCAACGTGTCGTCGGCAACCGCTGCCGATCAAGTCGACGCGTTCATCAACCAGCTCAACGCCGGTGAGGACGACGTCGCCACCGCGATCGGCAAGACCCCGACTCGTGACGTGTGGCTCACAACCACCGAACTCAGCGGCGCAGGTGCTCTGGTGCTGCGCAACCTGGGCGTTCGTTACCTGGCAATGCCCATGGATCTCTATATGCGCAGCGTTGCAAACGACGCCGAAGGCGAACCGCCGGCGGTTGACCAGTTCGTCGAAATCGAGCTGCCAGATGGCAGCTCGATGCCCATCATCCTTCTCGACCAATCCTTCGGAGCCGCGTTCACACGCGCTGCGACCGACGAGATTCTAGCTAACCAGACACCGCTCGAATGGAGCGTTCAGACCATTGCTGCGCTGCGTCTTGAGCAGTACACCAGCAACCTCGCCCGGCAGCGACAGGACCGTAGCCACCTTGTGGCAACCCCCGACCTCGGCCCCTTCGATACGCGGCTACTCGTCGAACTCGACCGCTTTGCATCGACAACCGATGCCATCGAGTTCACTCCGGCTGGCATGCTCACGGCGGTGACCTCAACCCAATTCATCAATGCCGACGTCACACTTCCCGAATCGGCCGGGCCCTCGCTGGAACCCCGCCTTGAACGAATTACCCAGATCGAAACCTCTCTGGCGAGCGTGGCGACAATGTTGCGCCAAGACGACCCGCGTCAGTCCGAATGGGCGCGCCTACTCGACAGCTTCGTATCGACAGCGTTCAGCGACACCGAGGTCGAGGCCGCACTCCGTCAACTGCTTGCCGAGGCAGACGCGCTGCGTGCCGGCGTCGTTGCGCCCGATCCGTTTACGTTCACGCTCACCGGCCGCGAGGGCGATATCAAAGTCCGCATTGGTAACGACCTTGACGAACCGTTGAACGTCATTGTTCGCCTGAGCTCACCACGACTCGCGTTTCCAGCAGGCGACATTCCGGTCACACTTCTCCCGGACAGCATCACCATCGTCGACGTGCCAGTTGAGGCTCGATCAAACGGCACTACTGCAGCAATCATCGAAATCCTGACGCCTTCGCTCAGCGAGGATCTGATCGAACCGGTCACTCTGACCGCACGTGTGAACGCCCTCACCGGGCTCGGACAGGTACTGACCGGGGCGTTCGTATTGATCCTCCTGACCTGGTGGCTTTCACATTGGCGTCGGCGCCGTACCGAGGACGCCGAGACCGCTTTGTCTTCGGACGACTAACCTGACCGGACCGTGAATAACGTACGAATCGTCACCGACAGCGCCTGCGACCTCCCCGCCGAGGTCGCAGCAGAGATGGGCATCGAGATCGTGCCGCTCAGCATCCGATTCGGTGATGATGAATTCATCGACCGCGAAGAGCTCACAGTCGCCGAGTTCTGGAACCGCTGCGTCAATATGTCGACCCTGCCAGAGACGGCAGCACCGGCTCCGGGCCAGTTCGAATCGGTCTACCGCCGGCTCGCTGCCGACGGCGCGACCGGCATCGTGGTCGTTTCTCTTTCTGGCGCGTTGTCCGCCACCATCCAGAGCGCCGAGCTGGCTGCACGGTCCGTCACCGCCGATGACAGCGTCAGCGTCGACATCAGAGTCGTTGACTCGCGCACCGTCACGATGGGCATCGGCACCATCGCCCTCGCTTGCGCCCGCGCTGCTGCCGACGGTGCAGACATCGGCGCCGTCGGAGCGCTCGCACAAAGTCTTTCCGAGCGAACTCGTGTGTTCGCCGCACTCGACACGCTCGACAACTTGAAGAAGGGCGGCCGCATTGGTGGCGCCAAGGCGTTTCTCGCTACCGCCCTGTCGATCAAGCCGATCATTGACGTCACTGGCGGTGTTGTCTCTGAGGCTGGCAAGCAGCGCACCCGGTCCAAGGCACTCACCCACCTCGTCGAACGATTCAAGAGCTACGGCGGCAACGTCGAGAATCTCGCGGTACTCCACGCCGACTGCAGCGACGTCGACACATTCGTCGACATGCTCCGCCCGCACTACGACGGCGAAATCCTCATCGGTGAAATCGGACCCGTGATCGGCACCCACGGTGGCCGCGGCACCATCGGTGTTGCGTTCCACGAGACGATCTGAGTCTCCCGCGACCGACCTGGAATCGGTGGTAGAACCAGATTTCGCGATCAAAATTTGGGACAATGCCCAGGTAGCTCCTCCGCACCCAACTAACGTTCCGAGTCGTCCATGGCTTCCGCGACTCCCACGATCATTGCCGGCCGTTACGAGCTGCAGCGACGACTAGCAACAGGCGGCATGGCCGAGGTCTGGTTGGCGATCGATCTCACCCTTGATCGCAAGGTCGCCGTAAAATGGCTCAAGCCCACGCTGGCCACCGATCCCGTCGTCGCCGAACGTTTCCGGCGCGAAGCGATTGCGGCCGCCAGCCTGAGCCACCCGAACATCGTGGCCGTCCACGACGTATTCGAACAGGACGGTCGCCAGGCCGTCGTCATGCAGTTGGTCGATGGCAAGAGCCTGCGTCAACTCCTCGACACGCAGAACCGCCTGAGCCCCGAGCTCACGATCCTCATCGGTACCTCGGTAGCTCAAGCCCTTGACAACGCGCATGCAGCGGGCTTCGTCCACCGTGACGTAAAGCCCGGCAACATCATGATCACGCCAGACGGACGCGTCTTACTGACCGACTTCGGCATCGCCAAGGGTCTGCATGGCGACGGTAGTGACGACCTCACCAGCGACAACATCATGATGGGCACAGCCAAGTACCTGTCGCCCGAACAGGTGCGTGGCAAGAAACTCGACGGACGAGCCGACCTGTACTCACTCGGCCTCGTGCTCTACGAATGCCTCGCTGGCCGAGTCCCGTTTCTCGGTGAGACAGATGCCGACACCGCGCTCGCACGTCTGCAACGCGACCCAACCGACCTCGCCCGCTTGCGTGCCACCCTGCCAACTCGCTTGGTCAACGTCGTTCATGCGCTCCTCTCACGCAAGCCCGAAGGACGTCCAGCCAATGGTGCTGAACTGATCGTCGAACTCAAGGCAGCCCAAGAAGAAGGCGTCCCCGAGTTCGACCACACAACTGAAGAGCAGTCGCCCATCGCGCCGTTTTCTGCCGGCAAGCTCGTTCGTGCGCCGTCCGATGCCCGCGGCCGCCAGCAGGACCGCAGCCGCGGGATGCGCCAGCCCACACCACCGCGCGGCAAAGAAATGCGGCCGGCGGAGAAGCGTCGCCGGCAGACGGGTGGCCACGACCAGGCGCGCACCGGCGTTGACGGCGGCAAGCTGCCCACAGGTCCCGTCGGTATCCCCGGTGAGCCACCCCACATCACCGGCCGCGTCCCGGTACAAGCGTCCACACGCGTTTCGACCACCCGAGCCGACGCTCCCCCGCCCGTCTACCGTGACCGCACACCACCAGCCGGGCATCAGCGCGGTGCGCCGGCTCGAGGCATGGGCCAGAAGTGGAGTCCTTCGGTCATCGTGGTCGGTGGCCTCATCACCATTGCGATCATCATCGCGATCATCCTCCTCACGTCGGGCTTGTACGGCAGCGGTGAGTCATCGACCACCACCACCGTTTTGCCAAACGAAGTTGTCACAGCGCCCATCGAGGGTGACCAGGTCATCGACCAAACGTCGGTCGCTGACGTTGAGCCGGCCATCGACGGCAGCGTGCAACCGACCTCACCCGCGGCGGTGGCGGCACCCGCACAACGCATCGTGGGCCTCACCACGTTCGACCCGCAGGGCGACAACGAGGAAAACAACGATCTCACATCGGCTGCGCTCGATGGGAACCCATCGACCTCGTGGCGCACCTCCTGCTACTCAAACCAGTTCATGGGAGCCAAGGATGGCGTCGGTCTCGTTGCCAGCTTCGACGGCGTCCTTGACCAAGCCCTCACCGTCGTTATCACCAACGGGCCCTACCACGTGCAGTTCTTCGCCTCAGATGCCGAGACCGCCCCAACCACGTTCGACGCCTGGGGCGAAGCATTCAGCCGCTCGTTCGGACCTGAAGCCGACACCGTCATCGCTGACCCGACTGCGCTCGCGCCACGCCATGTGCTCGTCCTGATCGTTGAGATCGGGCTCGGCGACGGATGCAGTGACGACAATCCGTACCGCTCGAGCATCGCCGACATCTCCCTCGCCTCCTGACCCGCTCGCTCGGGCCCAGAATCGGTCATGTTGCGGGCATGCCAGGCCGAGCTCGGCCAGGTTCGTTACGATCTTTAAATCGCCGTCCAGACCGATGACCTCGAACTGATCGAAGCTGCGCGAGCTGGTGATCGCTTCGCGCTCGACCAGCTGTTGCGTCGCCACTACGACCGTATTCACGCAGTCACACGGCGAATCGCCGGTGCCTCTCGCGATGCCGATGACGCAACGCAGGAAGCACTCATCAAGATCGTTCGGAGCTTGCCAAAGTTTGACGGACGCTCATCATTTGGCACGTGGGCATACCGCATTGCGACCAATGCTGCACTCGACGAGCTCCGAAAGCGCAAGCGACGGCCCGCTCTCCATTCGGTGCCCGACGACTCCGGTGAGATCAGCTTCGAACCGGTTGACGCGATGTCTGAACGCACCATCGAATCGGTTGCTGATCGACTCGCCATCGATGAAGCACTCGAGGACCTCCCCGAAGACTTCCGCACCGCAGTGATCCTCCGCGATATTGGTGACCTCGACTATTCCGAGATCGCCGAAGTGCTCGATGTTCCCGTAGGCACCGTGAAGTCACGTATCGCTCGCGGGCGTCGGCTGTTGGCCGATCAGCTGCGTCTCGACGAGCATCCAAACTTCGTAGCGAACTTCACCTCCGAAACTTCTCGGTCGATCGGGAACCGGACCGGCGACTTCGAACGTCCAACGGATCTGACATGAGTGAGTCCAACACCACCGACAATGACTCGGACCACACGCTTCTTGCGAGCGTGTACCTCGATGGCGAAGCGTCCCCAGATCAACGCGCTTTGGTGGAGACCAGCCCCGAGTCGCTTGCTGAGGTCGACGAACTCGGAAATGTCCGCATGGTCCTCGCCGCTACAGCCCCCGAGGCCTCCCTGTCTGAGCGTGAGGGGCATCTGGCGGGAGCACTTGACGTGTGGGAACGAATGAGCGACAACGAGCGCTTAGGCAACGTCATGTCGGCTGGAGGCGTCGATGCCGCAGCGGCTGCAGCCTTGTCCACCCCCACTTCGTCATCCAATGCGCGCCGCAGGCGGGCCGCTAAGCGTTCAAAGAACAACGGCGGCTTTGGCGGCTCACAGTGGTTTCTCAGCGCTGCAGCGGCTCTTGTCGTCGTGGCTGGCGGCGCCGCGATCGTGCGTGGGATCCTCGACCAGGAGCCGGAGAACAACGACGTTGCGATCGAATCGCTCCAAGCGGACGCATCGAGCGAACTTGCGACCGTCGAAGAGAACGAAGCCGCCGAGGTCAACGACGAAAACGTTGGCAACGACGGCTTGCTCCCCGCTGACCAAATCGAAGGCGAAGTGTTCGCCCAGGAATCGAACAATGCCGAGACGGGACTGTTTGCTGAGGAAGAGGCTCAGCCAGAAGGCGAGCAAGAACTCCCGGAAGACGCCCAGCCAGAAGGCGAGCGAGTAGGTGTCGACCCGACCGCAGCGGCAAGCGACGAAGCCCTTTCTGTGCACGACAGCGTTCCCTTGGAGGCTCAACAGCCGCCGCCAGCAGCCGAACAAGAACTCACGCCGCTCGTCACCGTGGAGGACCTCGCCGACTTCGGGTCGCTCTCGGTCTTCAGCGTGACCGGGCAGGACAGCGACATTGCCGACGTCGACTACGAGCCGCCAGCCGGAAGTTGCGAAGCCCAACTGGGAATCGAAAAGAAGGCGGGCTTTGCTGAGTACCAAGGCCAGCCCGTTCAGGTCGGCGTCGACCTCGACGCTCCTCGAACCGTCTTCGCCTACACCGACGACTGCGTCATGGTGGCCTCTGCTCCACTTCCTGACGGCGAACGCAGCGCTGATTCCGCACCGTCCGCCCCAAACCCGTAGCGCAATCGACCCAGATCGGTGTGAGTCTCTCACGACGTATGGTGGGCGCCCGGTGCTTCGCGGCTAACATCGCCCGCCATGGCTGGAAACCCGCTCACTGACCCGAACTGGGCCGCCGACACCACCGACCAAGTTGTCAAACTGGTGGACAACGTCAAGGCAAAAACCACGAAACCCGCAGTGATGGCGGCGCGTGGCCTCGTGTTTGGTCTCCTTGCGTTCATTCTCGGCATGTTTGCGCTCGTGTTGTTCCTTGTCTTGATCACTCGTGGTATGCAGGAACTTCTCGATATTTGGCTGTCTCACGAACGTTCCGTATACGTCAGCTACTTCGTCATCGGCGGCGTCTTCACACTGGCCGGCCTCATGCTGTTCAAGAAACGCAACGACAGCGCCGCCACAGCCTGACCACCACATTGGGAATGTCACCGCCCTCATGGGCGTTTATTGTTGTGCAACGACAGCACGGCACACTGCCGTGTGGCACCTTCGCCTCTTCTCTTCCTTGGAGCACGTCATGACTGACAACACCACCGACACCACCGTGCACGACGTCGTCATCGTCGGTTCCGGCCCCGCTGGCCTCACCGCTGCGATCTACACCGCTCGTGCCAACCTCGCTCCGTTGATGATCGAGGGTGAACCGTCATCCACCTCCGACCAGCCCGGTGGCCAGCTCATGCTCACCACCGAGGTCGAAAACTTCCCCGGCTTTCGTGACGGAATCATGGGCCCAGAACTCATGGATGAAATGCGTTCGCAGGCCGAACGCTTCGGTACCACCATCAAGACCGAGAAAGCGAGCGCGATCGACTTCAGCGAGCGCCCATTCACCATCACCACCCGCGAAGGCACCTACAAGGCCAACTCGGTCATCGTTTCGACCGGTGCGCAATCACTCATGCTCGGCCTCGAAGCCGAGGAACGGCTTATTGGCCACGGCCTTTCCACGTGTGCAACATGTGACGGCTTCTTTTTCCGAGGACACAACATCGCCGTCGTTGGCGGTGGCGACTCTGCTCTCGAAGAGGCCACGTTCCTCACCAAGTTCGCGGACAAAGTGACCGTCATCGTTCGTCGTGGAGAACTGCGTGCTTCGGCCATCATGCAAGACCGCGCAACGGCGAACCCCAAGATCGAGTTCCTCTGGAACACGTCGGTCACCGAGGTCAACGGCGAGGACAAGGTCGAGGGCATCGACATCGTAAACAATGAGACTGGCGAGACTGGCACACTCGATGTAACCGGGCTTTTTATTGCGATTGGTCACAAGCCGAACACCAGCCTGTTTCGGGGTGTGCTCGACATGGACGAAAGCACCGGGTACCTGGTCACACGTCCGGATTCGACCTACACCAATGTTGCGGGTGTCTTCGCCTGTGGCGACGTGAAGGACTCGGTATACCGCCAGGCGATCACCGCTGCTGGTTCGGGCTGTATGGCCGCCATCGACGCCGAGCGTTGGCTTGAAGACCAGCACTGAGCTGGGGTCTGTCGGGTATCAGTCAATGAAAGCGGGAGCCCTGCTCGGCCCCCGAATCAGACAATCGGATCCACCGCATCGGTTGGTTTGGGCCACCCTCGCCGGGAGTACGCTCACATCGGGAATGGCGACCGGCAGTTGGCGGTTGTACTGCACTGAATCCCTCGAAAGGACATGAACATCATGGCAAACGGAATCACTGATCTCTCCACCGCAACGTTCGATGAAACAGTCAACGGTGCCGATAAGCCGGTCGTTGTCGACTTTTGGGCCGAATGGTGCGGGCCGTGCAAGAAGATTGCGCCCATCCTCAGTGAAATCGCCGGCGAGCGCGACGAGCTGTCGATCACGAAACTCAATGTTGACGACAACCCAGACATCGCAATGAAGTTCAGCGTCATGTCCATCCCGACCCTCCTTGTCTTCGACAAGGGAGAAGTGGTGGGGCGCATCACCGGCGCCAAGAGCAAGGGTGCCCTCCTTGAGGAGATCGACGGATTCCTGGCCACTTCCCACTGACCCGCGACCAACGCGGCGAAGCAATCAAAGACCTTCAACGCCGCCTCGGTGCCGCCGGTTTCGAACCGGTCGGCGCCGAGGCGGGTGTTTTTTGTGCTGCCACCGAGCAGGCCATTTCGACGTTTCAAGAACGACGCGGTTTGCACGTCAGTGGGTCATGCGACGAACCAACGTGGCTCGCGATCATCGAAGCAGGCTGGGAGCTCGGAGACCGGCCGCTCTTGCTCAATGCGCCAATGTTGCGGGGTGACGACGTCGCTGATCTGCAACGGGGCCTGAACCACGTTGGTTTTGACTGTGGTCGACCGGACGGGATCTTCGGACCAGCCGCTGGTCGCGCACTCCACGACTTCCAGAAGAACTCCGGGTTGGTTGCCGACAGCATTTGTGGACTCCAAACCGTCCGTACCCTCCGTCTCGTCAGTGAAAAAAGTGGATCGGGGCCCGGCGTTGCTTCGATTCGTGAGGCGGAAGCGGTCCGATCTCCTGCATCCATCGATGGACTCCGGATCGTCGTTGGTCAATTCGGAGGTCTGAGCTCAATTGCACGTTCGGTGTCACGAGCGCTTCGAGAGCGAGGCGCCACCGTCATGTCGACCGACGAATACGAAGCGCAGGCACAGGCCGCTGCAGCCAATCGGTTCGGAGCCAATGCCTATGTTGGCTTCGAAGCCCGCACCGATGCCTGCTCGATCGTGTCGTACTTCGCCGTACCGTCGTTTGAGTCGGTTGGCGGCCGGTCGCTCGCCAGTCGAATCGTCGACGAGCTCGGCTCTGTTCTGAAGTACCCGCCAACACTCAGCGGGATGCGAATCCCCGTGCTTCGAGAAACCCGAATGCCTGCCGTGCTGTGTGCCGTCGGACCCGTGCGAAGCGTTGTTGACCGCACCAATGTGCTCTCCGATGCCGTCACCCGCGCTGTTGCTGCGTGGAGCGAAGAACCGCTCCGCAGCCCCAATCGCACAGGCAACTGATGCATCGCCCCTGGTCTGGGAGCTAACGAGAATTTATCCACAGTCTGTCCCCAGTCTGTGTGTTTCCTTCAACGACAACTTCACGTCACCCTCACGACACGTGACATTGCCCTCAGAATTCGACCACGGTTGGCGCGAGTCACCTCAGGTTTACACTTGTACATATTATCCTGACGCGCGACGTTAGTGTTGCGGGATCACCCGCGAGTACAGTCTTGTACGCAACATCTCACGCGCGTGTCGAGGGTGGCTTGCCGGACTAACGCGCGTGTCGAGGGTGGCTTGCCGGACTCACGCGCGAGTTGAGGGTCGCGTCAGTTCGTCATTTGACGATAAATACGCTCAAGGTCCTCGAGGTCAGCGAAGTCAATTGTAATCTTGCCCCGCTTAGCGCCGAGTTGTACGTTGACCCTCGTGTCCAGGTGCTCAGCAAGCAACTCTTCGAGCTCAAGGAGACCCGGAGGCCGTAGTTTGGTCGCCGGAATCAGGCCAGCCCCATCGATTGTTCCGCCCACCGAGGGGCGTTCCTCATCCTCGCTCGCCACCTGAGGTGCCGCGGCCTCAGCGCGAACCGCCTGCTCGACCATTCGTACCGACCACCCCTCACCAACCGCAGACCTGGCCAAGTCTTCTTGGCGAGACCGATCCGGCGTTCCGAGTAGCGCTCGGGCGTGGCCAGCGCTGAGTTGCCCGTCAGCAAGCAGCGACTGCACCGAGGGTGGCAGACCGAGCAGCCGTATCGAGTTCGTAATCGCGGAGCGACTTTTCCCAACCCGACTCGACAGTTCCTCGTGCGTCAATCCGAAGTCTTCGAGGAGTTGCTGGTAAGCCGCAGCTTCTTCGATCGCCGTTAGGTCTTGACGATGAAGGTTCTCGACAAGTGCCTGCTCCACCGAACTCAGATCACTACTGAGGCGAACGATTGCTGGGATCGTGGCCAGGCCTGCCCGCTCCGTCGCCCGCCACCGTCGTTCACCGGCAATGAGCTCGTACTGCTCGCCTTCAAGTGGACGCACCAAGATCGGCTGCAACACACCCATCTCCGCGATTGAGGCCGCCAACTCAACCAAGCTCTCCTCGTCGAAAAACTGCCGTGGCTGATTGGGGTTCGGGACCACCGAGGACGTCAAAATCTCGAGCAATTCAGCGTCAGCACCGCCACCAGCCACACCATCCATGGGGATCAGCGAACTCAGTCCCTTGCCCAAGCCACTACGCCGCACCATTATGCACCTCCTTGGCCGCATCGCGATACGCGATCGCCCCTCGTGATGATCTATCGAATGTCGTAATGGGCTGCCCGAACGATGGAGCTTCCGACAAGCGAACAGAGCGAGGAATGACTGATCGAAGAACTTTCTCGCCGAAGTGTGCGCGCACTTCAGTAACGACTTGATCTGACAGCTTCGTACGAGCGTCGTACATAACACACAAAATCGTACTGAGGTCGAGTTCTGGGTTCAGATTACGTTTCACAAGGTCAACGTTGCGCAGTAACTGACCCAGCCCCTCCAATGCGTAGTACTCACATTGAATCGGGACAAGAACTTCTCGAGCGGCCGATAGCCCGTTCACTGTCAGAAGGCCAAGCGACGGCGGACAATCAATCAGCACGTAGTCATAATCGCCGAGCACTGCATCAATCGCGCGCTTCAGTCGTTGCTCACGGCTAAACGCGGGAACAAGCTCAATCTCCGCACCGGCGAGATCAAGGGACGCCGGTGCGACAAACAGATTCTTCACGTCGGTCGGTTCAACCACATTTTCGAGCGGTTCATCGTGGAGAAGAACGTGATACATCGAATGCTCAAGACCGCGGTTTTCAATCCCAAGGCCTGTTGACGCGTTTCCTTGTGGATCGAGATCGATCACAAGAGTACGGAGGCCCAACTCGGCGAGAGACGCACCAATATTGACGGCTGTTGTTGTTTTTCCGACGCCACCCTTCTGGTTGGCGACAGCGAGAACTCGGGGAAGTGAATGACGTCGGCGACCCAATTTGGGTTCGGCGGCTTCATCCGGGGTAGCACCAGTTGGTGCGGTGTCTTCAGTGGACACGGCAACTCCATTCAGGGACGCTGGATCAGCGATCTGTAGTGTGTCGGAGCTGAGGACGCGATACAAGCACCTTCACCATGTTTCACGTGAAACTCGTCAGGAACCGTGGTGTCGGCAACCAGATCGGTGACGAAACGTACCTGCCGAAAGGACGCTGGGGGAGTCCCATGATGTTTCACGTGAAACTCACCGATCGAGAAACTCGAAGATCGACACGTGTCCAGTGCGATCATCTATTCGACAAAGGCCCAGCTCAGCGAGCTGTAGAGTGTCCCAGCGGTCACCTTCCGGCGGCTCACTAATGACCACTCGCCCCATCGGGCAGACCAGCCTCGCCGCATACTCAATTGTAATCTTCGGCGGTCCGAAGCCTCGGGCGATTGCCACATCGAAGGCCGCCGGCGACACCGCTATCAGGTTCTCAACATCGGCTTCGACGACCGCCACACGATCGGACCAACCAAGTCGGCGGACCATTCGCGACAGGAAGTCCGTCCGCTTCGCCCGACGATCAACGAGCGTGATGTGGAGGTCGGGGCGATCATGGGCTACGACGAACCCCGGGATCCCACCGCCAGCGCCAAGGTCGACAGCGGTCAATGCGTCTGCGGGAATCGCTTCAACGAATGTGCGTGCATGCTCCACCACTTCGTCAATCGCTCGGTCGCCCAAAAATCCCAATCGCTGACTCTCGTGCAGTACCTTGACTAAATCAGCACTCACCGTCGGTATCTCCATATCGCACAGTCTGCCAGCTCTTCGACCCGCCATCACCGACAGAGATGGCTGAACCTGAAAACGACACTGGCCCGGTCGCATGAAGCGACCGGGCCAGTATATGGGCCAGCGTAAGCTCGCTCTTCAATATTTAGATCAGGCCGGAACGACCACAATCCGGCGGTTCGGATCGTCGCCTTCGGAGCGACTGGCAACACCATCTTCTTCGTTAAGTGCGTCATGAATGACCTTGCGGTCAGCCGACGTCATCGGCTCAAGCGCACGCGATTCGCCCGACTCCCGGACCGACTCTGCAACATCAACCGCAAACCGCTGAAGTGCTTCGCTTCGGCGCGCTCGGTAGCCGGCTACATCGATACGTAAGCGGGTTTCGTGATCTCCGAGACGGCGTTGAGCCGACACACGAGCCAGATCCTGAATCGCGTTTAGTGTCCGACCACCCGGGCCAACGAGGAGCCCGAGGCCGTCGCCGCCGACGCGCACGTCCAGTTCGGTACCTTCGACCTCAAGTTCGCTCGTGCCCTCAGCGCCGAATGCGCTGACGAGTCCGTCCATAAACACAACCGCTGCGTCACCAACTTCCTGGGGCGATACGGGGGATGGCTCGCGATCATCGTTGCTCATGGTCTTCTCCTGGCTCTTGTTGCTCGATCGATCATTGCGGCGCTTTGGCTGCGGTGCACGGCTTCCGTCACTCGAATTCGTGGGCTCATCGGCGGCCACGGTTGGCTCGTCAGTTGATTGCACCTTGGTGGAGGCATCGGACTCGGATATGCGGTCTGCGCCACCCTTGCCTTTTGGCTTGTCCTTTGTGCCGCGACGGCGGCGTTCCTGCTTTGGACGAACCTGGGCCGGAATAATCCGAGCGCGGACTCGGCCTTCGCCGCGGGTTCGACCGAAAAGTCCGGGACGTGGTTCGTCTAGGACCTCGAATTCTGCTTCGTCTGCTGCAACGCCCAATTGATCAAGTGCTGCTTCTTTGGCCGCCTCGACGGTCTTTGCGGTGGTTTCGACCCACTCCATGTGTTCCTCAGTTTCCTTGGTGCTGTATCACGACTGACGGCGGAGGCCGTCAACGCTTTTTCTTGCCGCCATTGTTTTTGCCACCTTGTGGGCGACCAGACGACTTCGACTTCGCTGGGCGGCTTTTTGCCGCCTGGGTCTCCTTACGAGTCGGCGTAGGCCGACCCTTGCCGGAGGCTGCATCAGCGTTGTTCGACTTAGTTGGACGAGATTTCGGCGCGGTGACCCGCTTACTCTCGCTCGTAGGACGTGTATTCGGCTTCTTGGCCGCCGGCTTGCTCGTCTTCGCCGAGACGTCGTCGGTGTCCTTACCGGACATCAGATCACGCTTAGCTTGAGCGAAGAGCCCCGGAGACTCGCCACTTTCCTTGGCACTTTCCCGTGCCGCTTCACCAGCACGCTGCGCTTGGCGACCAAGTGACTCGTCGCTGCCGTAGAACTTCTTCGTGATGTAGTACTGCTGCAGGATGCGCAACAATGTTTGGAAGATGTAGTAGACGACGAGCGCAGTCAGAAAGAAAATTTGGAAGACTGCAAACACCACCGGGAGATACTGCATGACCTTTTGTTGTGTCTGCGACATCGTCGGGCTGATCGATGCCCGAGCAGCCACCATGCGCTGCTGGCCGAAGTACAACCCGCCAAGGGCCACGACCAAAAGGGCATACACGATGCCAGTCAGCGGGTTATCTTGGATCGCCTGAAAAGGTGACAAGCTCAGGTCGAGACCCAATTCAGGAATCTCGAGATCCCGGTAAAGGTCGACAAAGATTGACGAATCTCTTGCCAGGTAGCGGGGGATGAATCCCACGAACTCACTCGTGTTGCCCGTCGCGTCGCTGACCGCATTCGACAGCGGGTCAATTTCGGGATGGTCACTCGGACGATATGTCAGACCGCGAAGAACGCGGAACATCACGATGAAGACCGGCATCTGCGCCACGATCGGCAGACACGATGACATCGGGTTGACCTTGTGCTCTTTGTAGAGCGTCATCATCTCTTCATTGAGCTTCTGCTTGTCGTTGCGATGCTCATTTTGTAGACGGCGCATTTCTGGCGACAGCTTTTGCATCTCGAGCATGCCCTTGGTGCTCTTAATCGTCAACGGAGTCGTAATCGCCATCACGACGACCGACATGAGTGCGATCGCGATGATGTAGCTATGCGTCAGCCCAAAGAACCACGACAACATCGCAGCGGGAATCTCGAACATAATGAACAGTCCTCTTCAATCAGTGGGGATGGGGCGCCAGTGGTTGGCGCGAATGCGAGGACTCGGGAACCGGGTCAACACCCGACGGTCCGAACGGGCGACATTTCGTCAGTCGTCGAAAGGTGAGCCAACCGCCCCGACGAGAGCCGTGAACCTCAAAGGCTTCGTGGGCATATGACGAACACGACGGAAAGAACCGGCACGGGGACGGCCGGCCCTCAGTCGCGCGTTGGTACCAAACAATCGAAGCCAACGCCCACCGCTGGGAACGACCTAGTAAAGCATTTGCTCCGATCACCGGTTCACCGTCGAATCGATCTTTGCCACAAGTTTCCCCAGCGTGAGCTGAATATGTTCGAACGTAAGTTCGTGAGCCCCTGGCCGACAACCGATCAGATACAGACCCGCCGGAAGGGCCAGTTGCTCTAGAACCACACGCGAACGCCGCCGAAGACGATTGCGGACAACCGCATTGCCCACCGCGCGATTGATCGCAAACGCCACCTGGGCGGTATCTAACGAGGAATCGATGAGATAAGAACACCAAAAGGGTTCGATTCGCACTCGACGACCGTCACGACGAAGCCGCAAAAAATCCTCCCGTGTACGAATCCGACCGATCAAGCCGACAGGCGAGCGCGACCCTTGTCGCGCCGTGACTTCAAAACCGCGCGGCCGGCGCGGGTACTCATGCGGGCGCGGAAGCCGTGCTTCTTGGACCGGCGACGTGCATTGGGCTGGTAGGTACGCTTCACGTGATACTCCGTGACTTTCGTGGCATGTAGTGCCGATAACGAAGAAATGGACGCTACCCGAGACAGTAAGTGCAGCAGTCAGCAACCGGGTCGGACGACCCGATTCTTCGATGTGATCGCACAGGATATGGTCGCGCGCAGCGCGCTCCCAACCTGACAGCGCGTCGCAATCGTTAAGACAGGCCAGTCATCGCTATTCAGTAGGCCGTTCAGACGCTGACCACACTGCGAGTAACGGTCCTAAATAACGTTGATGTAACTTATCAACAGGGCAACGTAGATTACATTTCCCCAGCATACGACTATGTTCAACACGTGTTTCTGCTGGCGTTGATAGCTGGTAACCTCCGCTTCCTTGCTTTGCGCCCAGTTCCTTCCACACGCTGTGGACAACGTTGTGGATCATCCCTTCTTTTTCTGATGCTGATATGCCCGTGACCGACGCCGATGACATGTGGACTCAGGTCAAGTTGTCCCTGCGATCCCAGCTGGCGGAAAGTGTTTGGTTTTCCACCTTTCATGAGGTGACGCCGATCAGCGTTGACGAATCAACGTTCAGGCTGATGGCACCAAGCGCATACGTCCGTGACCGCATAACCACCCGGTACCTGCCAATGATTGTGGACGCAGTTGATGAATCCGGCCTCGGGCTCCGTGAGATCATCATCGACATCGACCAAAGCGACGAAGGTATCGACACCTCGTCTTCTGTTGTTTCCGATAGTGCAGCGGTTTCCACGGTCGACGACGTGGACGTGGATAAATTCGCGTCGACACCCACTGGCAGCAATCACGGCGACGACCGCGATCACCTCCTTGAGGCGGCAGGACTCAGCACCGACTACACCTTTGACACGTTCGTCAAGGGTGCGTCGAACCAGTTTCCGCTCGCTGCTGCGCTCCGCGTCGCTGAAACTCCAGCGCGCAGCTACAACCCACTTTTCATTTACGGATCACCCGGTCTCGGCAAAACCCACCTGCTGTACGCGATTGGTCACTACGTTCATCAGAACTATCAGCACCACAAAATTCGCTACGTCTCGACCGAAACCTTCATGAACGAATACGTCGAGTCGATCCGTCAAAACACAACGAACCTGCTACGTCAGCGGTATCGAGACATCGACGTCCTACTCATCGATGACATCCAGTTCATCGCGAATAAAGAGGGTCTCCAGGAAGAGTTCTTCCACACCTTCAATGCATTGCACGGGGCAAATAAGCAAATCGTCATCAGCTCCGACCGGATGCCAGATGCAATCCCGACACTGGAGGAACGCCTTCGAAGCCGCTTCAAATGGGGCCTGATCACCGACATACAGCCGCCCGATGTGGAGACCCGCCTAGCAATCCTGCGGAACAAAGCCGAGCGCGACGGTGTCGAAGTCCCCGGCGAGGCGCTCGAGTACGTCGCAGAAAACATTTCGACCAACATTCGTGAACTTGAGGGCGCACTCGTTCGGGTCATGGCTTTTTCTAGTCTGAGTCGCCAACCCATCACGATCGAACTCGTCCAAGAACAGCTCGCCGACCTTCTCACTCTTTCACGCCCCAAGGTACGTACACCCGAAGAACTCCTCGATGAGATCTCCGCGATTCTGAAATTCGACGTTGAGTCGCTCAAAGGTAAAAGCCGGCAACGGCCACTCGTTACCGCACGTCAAGAAGCGATGTATGTCTTCCGCGAGCTCACCGACTTGAGCTATCCAGCAATCGCGCGCCTTTTCGGCGGACGCGATCACACCACCGTTATCCACGCCAATGAGAAGATCCAGCGGCTAATGAAAGAACGCAAACAGGTCTACGACCAGGTCACCGATCTGCTCCAGCAGCTGAAATCATGACTACCCCGATCAGCCGCGCGGACGTCATCCATCGAGTCGAACACCTGCGCGGTGGACATCGCGGTGGACGCGCCGGAGTACTTCGGTGTATAACTCGCTGGAATTCAAGATGTCGTCCACAGAACTACACCGATGCGACTCCTTGGCTGTGGACAAACGACTATCGCGTG
>JBLFZD010000017.1:0-22798 GCA_047610085.1 Ilumatobacter sp.
TCCGCATAGATCCTCAGGTCCGCATAGATCCTCAGGTCCGCATAGATCCTCAGGTCCGCATAGATCCTCCGGTCCGCATAGATCCTCAGGTCCGCATAGATCCTCAGGTCCGCATAGATCCTCAGGTCCGCATAGATCCTCCGGTCCGCATAGATCCTCCGGTCCGCATAGATCCTCAGGTCCGCATAGATCCTCAGGTCCGCATAGATCCTCAGGTCCGCATAGATCCTCAGGTCCGCATAGATCCTCAGGTCGATCCGTGGGTTGAGCAAGCGCGCCGAAAGGCTGCCCACCAAAAAGCTCGGTGGCGACGACGGCGACGATGGTTGCTTCTGCGCCTCGCAATCATCTTGGTGATTCTTTTCTGTGGGGCGATGGTGGCACTCGTTGCCAATCGAGTTTCTGACGAGGCCGACGTCGTGCCTATCGAAATTCCGGTGACTCAAACCACGTCGATCGAGTTGTTGACGGAGTCGACCGTTTCCCCGAACGAACTTGTCACGGTTGACGAGGTGTGGCTCGTGGATCGCGGCGCTGGCGTGTTCGACTGGGGGGTCGTGGTGAGCACGCCGCGTTTCGCGCCGACTCGCAGTGGCGTGGAAGTCGACGTTCGACTCATTGATGCCGGCGGCGAGACCGTTGAAGCAGCGTCGGGCATCGTTGACGGAATTAACGAGAACAGTCAGGGTGCGGTTGCTGGCCGTTTGGTCGGCCCAGAGACCGGTCCGGTCAGGATTGAATTTGACGTCAGCGTTGGGGTTCCGTCATCCGATGCTGCGCTCGGCGACCTCCTGGAGGCGCGGGCCTTGGACCGAAATGTCGATACTCTTTCGGGTCGGATTCGATCGAGCTCAGTCGATGATTTCACTGATCTGACGATGGTCCTGGTGTGGCGAAATGATGCCGGTGAGGTGGTGGCCGCAGTGCCGGTCGTCGTCGATCAGGTGCGCCCAGGTGTCGATGCGCGCTTCGTCGTTGACCTTGCTGAGGAGATGGTCCCGGAGGGTCGTCCGGACACCGTGTTCTGGTTGCGCTGAATTCGAGGGTGTGGATTCGTGTCGTCGCTGGCACAATGTCGGACCTTGCTCCACATACTGAGCAAGACATGGTGGTCATAGCTCAATCGGTAGAGCACCAGGTTGTGATCCTGGCGGTTGGGGGTTCAAGTCCCCTTGGCCACCCTGCGCAGCAATGCGTGAATTTCGCTGGTGGAAGATAACATCCAGCGCTGTTTGCTTCTCTAGCTCAATTGGCAGAGCAGTGGACTCTTAATCCATTGGTTCTGGGTTCAAGTCCCAGGGGAAGCACGAAGAACGGTCCGCTCCTTCGGGGGCGGACCGTCTGCGTTTTCAGCTGCTCCAGCGTTGTTGTTCGCGGTAGCGAGTGGCAGCGAGGGGAGTGGATTGCTGACGACGCTGTCGGCCACCACCGGTGAGGAGGATCGCAGCTGCGCCAACCACGAGGCAGACCAGAGCCGCGATAAAGGTAGGTCCGCTTCGATACTTCGCCAGTTGTGGCAGCGCACTCACCCAGACATCGTCAGATGTCGATGACAGCACAAACGCTGGGACGAGATAGCCGAACAGGATGAGCGACGCGCCGGTGGCAGCGGTACCGGCACCGAACGCGAAGGCGAACTCACCTCGCTCGGGACGTACGATGAGGCCCAGGAGTAGAGCGATCGCCCCGAGCCCGAACGAGATCAACCAGGTCCACGATGTGATTGATCCAATGATCGCCAGTGTGCCGACTCGCTCCACGGGCAATGTGATGGACGGCAGGACGGCTGCCCGCTCGGTGCGTAAGATTTGTACCTGTTCTGCAGCGGTGATGATGACTAACTCGTCCCGGTCACCGATCACCTTGGCGTGGGCGTCTGCGGTGAATTGACGCATCTCGGTAGCCCCGTCGCGGATGCGCGAAATCGAAACGATGAACTCGCGAAGGTTGTTCGATGACATTCCGAGTTCCGCTGCATCGGCCCCGGCGATGAGTGACGCGACCTGCAGCCTGATGTCCTCGTCGCCCATAATCGCGTAGGTCACGTCGGTGTCAATCTCGGGCGTGAAGGCGACCCGTTCCATCCAGAAGGTGCCGATCGACAACGCGAAAAAGATCCCTGACGCGAGCAAGAAGAGACCACCGAGCGAACGACGCACGAGGAGAGTCTGCCAAATTCGGACCCTACGCTGCGACTGTGACCAGATCGAGTTTGCCGAAAATGCTCGCGAGGGGGCTTTTGAGGCGCTGTCCGTGGTGTGGCGGACGTGGTGCATTCTTCACCTCGTGGTCGGGTAAAGCGCCGGCATGTCGCACCTGTGGGTTGAAGTGGCGACGCGGGGATGTCGGGTTCGAACTCGGCGCGGCGGCGATGGCTGCGGTGATCGCGGTGGGTCCGATCGTGATCGCGCTCGGAATCGCCTTGGCGATCATGTGGCCGGACATCGCGGTGCTCCCGTTGATGGTGGTCTTCTTGCCCGTGGGCTTGATCTTGCCGATCGTGATGTATCCAATGTCGTACACGACGTGGCAGGCGGTTGACTTGTTGATGCGCCCGGCTGAGCCGGAGCATTTTGACGTCTCGCATCTCGACGAATAGCGGCACGGGCACGCCCTGTTCGCGAGTGTTCGATAAGCGTTCATCATTGTTCGTTCGAAAGGTGCTTGCTCGAACGGCTGTTCGTCTTGTACAATTCCAAACAACAGCGGTGAAGTTCGTCACCGAGCCACTCGAAGCTTGCTCCGAGGAACTCTGAAGTACCCCTTCGCTTAGATGGCAACCACTCCACTTCACACCCGCAAGTGAACGCAACGAAAGAGAAACACCACATGGCAAAGCAAGACGACCGCACGAAGGCACTCGATATCGCTCTCCAGCAGATCGATAAGCAGTTCGGCACCGGCGCCATCATGAAGATGGGTGACCGCACGAACATGGACATCAGGGTCATCTCGACCGGTGCCCTGGCGCTCGACCTCGCATTGGGAGTTGGCGGTCTGCCACGTGGCCGCGTCACCGAAATCTTCGGCCCGGAGTCGTCGGGTAAGTCGACGCTCGCCATGCACGTCGTTGCTGAAGCACAACGCAACGGCGGCGTCTGTGCCTACATCGACGCCGAGCACGCAATGGACCCGACCTACGCCGCTGCAATTGGTGTCGACGTTGATCAGCTTCTGATCTCCCAGCCCGACACCGGTGAGCAGGCGCTCGAGATCTGCGACATGCTCACCCGGTCGGGGGCCATCGACGTAGTGGTGGTTGACTCCGTTGCCGCACTCACGCCTCGTGCGGAGATCGAAGGCGAAATGGGCGACACCCACGTGGGGCTCCAGGCTCGCCTCATGAGCCAGGCGCTGCGCAAGCTCACCGGCAACCTGAGCAAGACCGACACGATCTGCATTTTCATTAACCAGCTGAGAGAGAAGATCGGCGTCATGTTCGGCTCGCCTGAAACCACGCCAGGCGGCCGAGCGCTGAAGTTTTACTCGTCGGTGCGTCTTGACATTCGTCGTATCGAAACGTTGAAGGACGGGACCGATGCAGTCGGTAACCGCACTCGCGTCAAGGTCGTGAAAAACAAGGTGTCGCCGCCGTTCAAGCAGGCCGAGTTCGACATCATGTACGGCAAGGGCATCAGCCGCGAGGGCTCCTTGCTTGACTTATCGGTCGACTTCGCCATTGTCAAGAAGTCCGGCGCCTGGTTCACCTATGAAGGTGAGCAGCTCGGCCAGGGCCGTGAGAAGGCCAAGGACTACCTCCGGAACAACCCGGAAGTAATGATGGAGATCAGCGACAAGGTGCTCATCGCCTCAGGTCTCAAGGAAGACCCGAATGCTGCAGTCGACGTGGTCGATGAGAACGGCGACGTCTTCACCGATGCCGACGAGCAGCCCATCGCCCTTGAGTGACCGGGTCAACGGACCGGATCACTGGCCAGTCCGCTGAACGCGCAACGGCCCGACTCTCCTCGCTGCGAGGGGTAGCCGGGCCGTTGTGCATTTAGGGTCGATTGGTCAGCTGTTGAACTCGTAGCCCCAAGGCTTGAAGATCATGAAGTAGAGCGAAACCACGAGGATCAGATGGGTGATGCCGATGCCCATCGACATCTTCTTCTTCGCACCTTCGGAGGTGTCGGCGATGGACGGCTTGATCAGGAACCAGCTCACGGCCAGGGCGATGAGCCAGAGCACGATCGTAATCGATACGAACCACGTGCCCCCGAGGCTAAGTTTCTGCGTACCGGACATGCCCATGCCAGCGACCCACAACACCACGAGTGCGGGGAAGGCGAGCTTCATATGGAGTGCGGCAATGGCTTGGGTCTCGCCTGCGCGTTGCATCCGGGGGTACAGGAACAGCGGGCCGAACGCAGCGATTGCGCTCAGGATGTGAACGAAGTAAAGCAGTTGAGTGACAGTGTCGTTCGATTCGAGGATAGCAAGCACGCCAAGCACGCTATCCGATTGACCTAACGTGGCGCCATGGCCGACATGCAGCCTCCTGCTTCAATTCCACCCGTTACTCTCGACCCATCAGCGGTGCCTCCGGGCTGGTACCTCGACGGACAAGCAATGCGTTGGTGGGACGGTTCAGCTTGGGGACCGTACGCTCCGAACTCGCCGCAGAACAGCGACGATCGAACTCTGGCGATGCTCTCGCACGGCGGTGTTCTCATCGGTGGGTTCATCGTTCCCCTCGTGATGTACCTGATTGCCAATAATGAGCAACGTCCCAACACGCGTTTCCACGCACGTGAAGCGCTCAACTTTCAGCTGACCTTCCTGACGGTGTATCTCAGCTCATTCATTCTTCTCTTCGTTGGAATCGCTGCCGGCGGCGGGTTCGCCGAGCAGGGCGACACGCTCAACGGAGGCGCCGCCGTCGCGCTCGTTGTCTCCCTGGGTGTGTTCTTCGTTGCGATCATCACGATGGTGGTGCTGAACTTTGTCTTCAGCATCAAGGGCATCATTCGTGCCAGCGAGGGCGTGCAGTGGAAGTACCCGTTCCGCATTGCCTTCGTGAAGGACTGAACAGCGCAGGCCGGACGTTGAGCTTCGGTAGCCTGGAGCGCATGCCCGAAGCCGACCAGCGCAAGTACGTGGTGCAAACGTACGGATGCCAAATGAACGAGCACGATTCGGAGCGGATCTCGGGACTCCTCGAGGCGGACGGTCTGGTGCGCGCTGAGTCTCACTCCGACGCCGACGTCATCGTGCTCAACACCTGCTGCATCCGTGAGAATGCTGACAACAAGCTGTACGGCAACCTCGGTCACCTTAAAACGTGGAAGGCCAAGAAGGAAGGTCGCCAAATCGTTGTCTCGGGCTGCTTGGCGCAAAAGGATCAGGAATTGGTCGCCGAGAAGGCCGCCCATGTCGACGTGGTGATGGGCACGCACAACGTGCACCGTGCCGCCGAACTTCTCGAGGCTGCTAAATCGTCCGACGTTCCAATCACCGAGATTCTCGAAGCAGCCGTCATCGACGATCACGCGATGTTCCCGTCGGCACTTCCGGTGCGCCGCGAGAAGTCATACAACAGCTGGGTCACGATCCAGATCGGCTGCGACAACAAGTGTGCGTTCTGCATCGTCCCCGCGGTGCGTGGTGAAGAGATGAGCCGGCCCTACATCGATGTAGTGGGCGAGGTCGAGCAGCTCGCTGCCGATGGAGTCACCGAAGTGACGCTCTTGGGGCAGAACGTCAACAGCTACGGTCGCGACCTGCAGTTGGCCGCACGCCACGCTGGCGATGAGACCGCCAAGCTCCGGCCGCTTTTCTCCGATCTTCTCCGTGATGTGGGTGCTGTCAACGGCATCCGCCGGGTGCGCTACACGAGCCCCCACCCCAAAGACATGCGCCCCGACACGTTCGCTGCCATGGCCGAAACAGCAGCGGTCTGCGAGCACCTGCACTACCCGTTGCAGTCCGGTAGCGATCGCGTCTTGGCGTTGATGCACCGCGGCTACACCGCCGAGCGTTACCTCGAACGGTTGGGGCAAGCTCGAGCGGCAATCGCCGACCTCGCGGTATCGACCGACATTATTGTCGGGTTCCCCGGTGAAACCGATGATGACTTCGAGCGCACCCTCGAGGTGGCAGCTGCTGCTGAGTATGACTATGCCTACACGTTTATCTTCTCGCCGCGTCCCGGTACCGAGGCGGCAGACATGGAGAACGACTTCGTTGACCCGAAGGTCGCAGGCGAACGATTTGATCGGCTGCGCATCGTTGTTGAACGAGCTGCGGTGGCCAAACATCAGGCCCGTATCGGGCGCATCGAAGAGCTACTGATCGAAGGTCCGTCAAAGAAGGATCCGAATATCACCTCGGGCCGTACTCGACAGAACAAGCTGGTTCATTTCCAGGCACCGCGTCCGATGCGCTCGGGCAGCTATGCCACCGTCGAGATCACCAGCGCTGCGGCCCACCACTTAATGGGCAACTTCGTCGAGTACATCGCTGACGCCCAGCACAGGGTGCGGATTCCCGTAGCATCGCTCTGAGATGGGTGAAGAGCAGCACGATCAGCAGTTAGCCGACTATCGGGCAAGCATCGACAATATCGATGCTGCGCTGGTGCACCTGTTGGCTGAGCGATTCAAGGTCACCAAGGCCGTCGGTCGGTACAAAAAGGACGCACAGCTTGCACCGGCGGACCCCGGACGTGAAGAAGTGCAGCTCACCCGGCTTCGGTCTCTTGCCGAAGACTCAGGGCTCGATCCGGCGTTCACTGAGAAGTTCATCCGCTTCATCGTGGCCGAAGTGATCCATCACCACCAGCGCATTGCTGAGGGCGAGTCCCTCTGACTCGTTATCCATGACCGTCGCAATTGTCGGGTCAACGGCGTCCGGGAAGTCGGCGGTGGCGATGGAAGTGGCGCGCCGGCTAGGAAATGTCGAGCTGGTCTCTGTCGACAGCATGCAGGTGTACCAGGGGATGGACATCGGCACAGCGAAGCCAACCGCTTTCGAACAGCACGAGGTGAGACACCACTGCATCGACCTCGTTGCATCGTCTGACGAGTTCACGGTGGGCGATTTCAAACCGGCGCACGCGTCGGCGATGGCATCGATTGCCGAGCGAGGTTCGCGCCCGCTCCTTGTTGGCGGAACCGGTCTTTATCACCGCGTTGTGGTCGATGATTTCGACTTGCCTGGCGAGTTTCCCGAGGCGCGCGCTGAGGTTGATGTTGAGCCTGACACGTCGGTGCTGTACCAGCGGCTCGTCGTCCTCGACCCGGACGCTGCAGCGAAGATGGAACCCGAGAATCGTCGGCGTGTGGTCCGGGCTCTCGAGGTCACTGTTGGTTCGGGTCGCCTGTTCAGCAGCTTCGGGCCGGGAGTGAATACGTATCCCGATTCGCCGGTCACTCAAATCGGGCTTCGGCGGCCCCGAGACGTCGTGGCGCATCTCGTTGAATCTCGCGTGTACACGATGATCGAAGCGGGCCTGATCGGCGAAGTCGAGAGCGTGCGGGAGGTCGGCTTCTCGCGGTCGGCCGGCCAGGCGCTCGGCTACAAAGAAATCGTCGCCCATCTCGACGGCCAGATCGGCAAGGATGAGGCGATCGATATGATTATCACGCGTACCCGCCAGTTCGCCGTTCGCCAGGAGCGATGGTTCCGTCGAGATCCACGCGTACGCTGGATTGATATCAAGAGTGACCCCGTCGCCGAGGTCGTTCCTGCCGTGATGGAGGCGCTGATCCGATGAAACTCACGCTCACAAAGCACCATGGGCTCGGCAACGACTTTCTTGTGGTGTTTTACCCCAAGGTCGATGACCTGGCAGCGCTAGCGATCGACCTCTGTCACCGAAATACCGGCCTTGGGGCAGATGGCCTCCTCGTTGCCGAGTCCGCTGACGGCTACGCCGCGAAGATGACCCTGTTCAACGCCGATGGGTCCGTCGCTGAGATGTCGGGTAACGGCATTCGGTGCTTCGCCCAGGCGGTTGCCTCACGACGCGGCGACTTGGAACCCCAATTGATACTGACCGATGCTGGCGAGCGGCTGGTGACCTTGATGGCGACCGATGACCCCTCTGTGATCCATGCCCAGGTCGATATGGGTGAGGTGGTCCCGCTTCCCGAGCCGTCCGGATGGGCGGCGTTGCAGTGCAACCCCGACCGTCCCGTTGTCCACCTTTCGATGGGCAACCCACATTCGGTGGTCGGCGTCGACGAAGTCGGTGAGGTCGACCTCGGTAACCTCGGGGCGAAGGTGCCGCACGTGAACCTTGAAATCGTTGAACCCGGCCCAGAGCTCAATGCCATCACGATGCGTGTTCATGAACGTGGCGCTGGTATCACCGCAGCCTGTGGGACGGGCGCGTGCGCCGCAGCATTCGCCGCACGATCATGGGGTCTCGTTACCCCAACCGAGCCAGAGGTCGTTGTCCACATGGACGGCGGGACGGCCACGGTGTCTTTTTCATCCGATGCACCCGACCGAGCGATTCTCACCGGTCCGGCTGCGTACATAGCAACGATTGAGGTCGAACGTACGTGAGTGAACCAGGCTCCGGGCCGAGCACGCCATACAACGAGGCGCTCGCAGGCACACTGATCGACCGCACGATTCGAGAGAAGATCGTGCTCGTTGCTGTTGCCTTGCCGGGCGACACCGAGGAATCCGTGAATGCCAGCCTTGATGAACTGGCGCTCCTTGTCGATACCGCTGGTGCCGACGAAGTCGCTCGTCTGATCCAGAACAGAGATTCGCCGGACCACACCACCTACATCGGGAAGGGCAAGGCGGACGAACTCAGAGAGCTGTGCCTTGCCGTTGATGCAGACACCGTTGTCTTCGACAACGAGCTTGCGCCTTCTCAGCAGTTCAACCTTGAAAAACTGCTCGGTCGAACGGCGCTCGACCGCACTGCAGTGATCCTTGATATCTTCGGCCAGAACGCGCACACCATGGAGGGCAAGGCCCAGGTCGAGCTGGCGCTGCTCCGCTACCGTCTGCCGCGCCTGCGACGAGGTAAGAACGCCAAGCTGTCGCAGCAGCGTGGTGGCGTCGGCGGCCGGATGGGTTCGGGCGAGACGAAAATCGAGACGGATCGGCGTCGCATCATGCGCCGTATCAACAAGCTTGAGCGTGACCTTGCCGCGCTCGCCGACACCCGTTCGTTGCAGCGGCAGGGAAGAGGGCGCAGCGGCCTCGCCTCCGTGGCAATCGTTGGCTACACAAACGCCGGCAAGTCCACGCTGCTGAACCGTCTGACCGATTCAGGCGTCCTCGTCGAAGATCGCCTGTTTGCGACGCTTGACCCGACCACTCGGCGACTCGCTCTGCCCGGTGGCGAACCGGTTCTACTTACCGACACGGTTGGGTTCATCAGACGTTTGCCGCACCGCCTGGTCGAGTCGTTCAAGGGGACACTCGAAGTGGCGGCGCTCGCCGACTACCTCGTTCATGTGGTCGACGCGAACGCCCCGGACCCGAACGGCCAGATCGCCGCAGTGCACGAGGTCCTTCGAGAGATCAAAGCTGCCGAAGTCCCCGAGCTGTTAGTCATCAACAAGGCCGACCTGGCTCCGGAGGCTGCACAAGCGTTGTTGAAGGAGCACCCGGGCTCGGTGGTTCTGAGTTCGGCGACCGGCGACGGGGTCGATGGGTTTCTTCGGTCGATCGGCGATCGCCTCCGGGCACTTGCGGTGGTGTACGAGTTGGCCATCGGCTACGACCGCGGTGACATCCTGGCGTCGGTCCACCGCGAGGGCGAAGTGGTATCGAGCACGGATGGTGAGACCGGGTGGACGATTCGAGCCCGTCTGTCCGACGCTTCAGCTGGTCGCCTTGGCGAGTTCATTACGCACACGGAAGGACCCGCTGCATGACCGCTGAGCCGTTCGTCCCGCCGCCATACCCCTATGACCGTCTCAAGGGCTTACACTCAACGGCCGTCGAGCAGCATGGGACCGTGGTCGACCTCTCGATCGGTACGCCGTTTGACGCGCCGCCGGCCGCAGTGATCGAGGCGCTTTCCACTAGCGGAGCAGAACGTTCGTATCCGCCGAGCGTCGGCTCGCCCGCCTACCTTGGTGCGGCGCAGCGTTGGTTCAAGCGTCGCTTTGACGTCGATGTCGACACCGCTCAGATTGGAGCGACCGTCGGCTCGAAGGAGTTCGTGGCCTTGCTCCCGCAGTTCATGCAGCTCCGCATTCCAACGCGTGACACGGTCCTGTACCCGGCGATCTCCTATCCGAGCTACGCAATGGGCGCACAGCTCGCCGGGCTCCGGGCTGTTCCCGTTTCGTTCGCCGCCGATGGCTCGCTCGACCTTGCATCGGTGGCGCAATCTGACATTGATCGTGCGCTCCTGCTGTGGGTGAATAGCCCCGGTAACCCGACAGGTCACCTCGATGACCTCGAGGCTGCTGCCATGTGGGGGCGCGCCAACCAGGTCGCTGTGTTTTCCGACGAGTGCTACATCGAGTTCACGTGGGACGGGCCCGGTCGTACGATTCTGGAACATGGCACCGAGGGCGTTGTGAGTGTGCACTCGCTGTCGAAGCGGTCGAACTTTGCTGGCGCACGCGCTGGCTTTTATGCTGGGGATACCGAGATTGTTCATTACCTGCGTGAGGTACGTAAGCACGCTGGGCTTTTGGTCCCCGGACCGGTCCAGGCTGCAGCGGCTGTGGCGCTCGACGACGATGTTCACGTCGGCGAGCAGCGCGGTCGGTATCTGGGTCGCCTCCGCCTCATGGCCGAGGTGCTCTCGGACTGGTCGGGAATCGATGTCGAGGTGCCCCAGGGGGCTTTCTATCTTTGGGTACCCGTCGCTGATGGCTGGGAATTCGCCGAGCGGCTTGCTCGCGATGGCGGTGCGATTGTGAGTCCTGGAGAGTTCTATGGACCCGATGGTTCCGGGCACGTTCGCGTGGCGGTGGTGCAATCCGATGACCAGATCAACCTTGTCGCACAGCGACTCCGCAATCACACGAGGAACTGACATGGCGCAATTATCATCACGGCGGGGTCCGCTGATCGGCTTCGGCTCGTTGCTCGTCGTCGGTGGCTTGGTCGCCGGCGTTGTTCTCTGGAACCTGGGTGGTGAGCGGCGCGCGAGTGCGGTCGAGGGTTTTGCGCGTGCCCCTGTGGGCTGCGATACGACACTCGATTTCGTTGAAACCGGTGAATATTTCGTCTTCATCGAGACCGCAGGGCAACTTGACGGTGTCCGAGGCGATTGCAATATCGAAGGAAGCTACGACGTGATTGGGGCGGCTCCTGGCGTCGATATCACGGTGGTGGATCCCGCTGGAGTGAACGTTGACATCAACCGCAGCTTTGTGTCGGTCGACTACGACGAACGTGGCTTCGTCGGTTCAGCGGCGTTCGCTCTCGACATCTCTGAAACCAATGACCATGTCATGCGGGTGGAATCGAACGACGGTGACCGCTTTGTCGTTGCGATTGGCCGCGATCCGTCTGACGGTGTCGCAGTGTTGCGCGGCGGTGCTGCGGCGGCGGGAATTCTTGGGCTGCTCGTTGGACTGATGCTGATTCTGCTTGGTGCTCGTCGCTCGAAGGTGACGGTTGCATCGGGCCCCTGGACGTCGGGCGCCCCCAACGCTGCGCCCGTATCGTTTATGCCGGTTGGGCAAGCTCCACAGGGCCCCCCGGTGTACGGGCAGCAGGTCGGGCCGCCTCAATACGGTGGTCCCCACTCCGCTCAGCCGCCGCCCCCGCAGCCGCCTGCCCCGCCCCCTTCTGCTCGTCAGCAGACCCCGGCACCGCATTACGACCCTCCGTCGGTTCCCGTGCGGCCATCGATTCCGGTTCAGCCCACGACCCCACCACAGCCGGGGCCACCGTCGATTCCTGGTCGGCCGCCGATCCCAGGTCAGCCGCCGGCGCAACCTTGGTGGGCGGTGTCCGGTCAACCGCCGCCTCCCCAGGTTCCGGCCAATTCGGCCGGGAGTACGCAACCAATCGACTGGTCGCCGCAGGGCAGCGCCGACTTCGCTGAGGCGCTGCCAGCCGAATGCGGTGGCGAGGATGAGGATGAGGATCCCTACCCCACGCAACAGCGGCCGGTGCCGCCCCCGAACTGACCGAATCGGACGGTCACGCGCACTCGTGCTGTCGCTTGCTCCTTCGTCATCAAACGCACGTCGGCGGGATCATGGAGGGTTGGTCCGCCTGCGCGGAGGATGAACCTGGCCCTCAGTCGTCGAAGACGAAAACTTTGTTAATGAACGGCGCAGGCGCTCCAACGTCACCTGCAACGAGAGTCGCGTCATACCGAAGAGCTGGGTGTACGTCGTTCACCGCAGGAAGGTATCGAACGCACACTCACCGGTGGCTGGAGTTCTTTCCAGTGCGAGCAGAGACCGTCGAGCCAGCCCGGCCGTTCTTGAGCGGTCTCACAACGGGGAGGTGGAGTCCGAGTCACTCTGGGTCCCCTCGTGGTGAATTCGAGACTGGACCGTGTTTTTGGTGGAGGTACTGCGGTGTCGTGATGCGCTGACCGAGAATTCGGGGCGTCGCCTCGACGAATTCTGCTGGGCCATGCCACGCAGTCGGTGGCCAGACTGGGACTGGCTGCATCATTGATCGTTTTCGCACTTCCAATGTGGTCGAAATACATTCCGTCCCGGACGGTTCTCTTGGTCAACTACGCATTCTTCATGGCGAAGATTGTCGTCGCCGGTGGTGGAGTTTGTGGAATGGGGGCGGTGATGATCCTGGCTGACGACGGTCACCAGGTCACCGTGGTCGAGCGAGCCGCCGATCCGGTACCTGAACGACCCAGAGGAAGCGTTCTGTGCGTGCCAACCCCGCAGCGCTTCTCAGTTCGATCGTGCGTTCGGTGAGATCCCCTGCTGCACCTCCATGTCGGAGGAGGTGATGGCCCGACCCGGCTTCCTCCAGCGTGTGACCGACTATGCCGACAGGATGTGGACTGAGCCCCTGCCGGGGCCCGACTGGGAGCAACTGTTGGAGCGCGTGTCACGACCGTCGTACTCGTTCACGGGGTGCCGGAAACCTCAGCGATCTGGGATGAGATACTCAAGCAGATGGATCGCGACGACGTTGTCGCACTGTCACCACCCGGATTTAGCGCGACCGTTCCGGACGGCTTTGAATCCACGTCGAATGGTCACCGAGACTGGCTCGACGCTGAACTCGAACAGCTCGACAGTCCGGTCAATCTGATCGGCCATGACTGGGGCGCCGGTCAGGCATTGCGTGCCGCCACGGCTCGGCCTGATCTGGTTCGCTTGCTGGTGACAGACATTGCAGGAACCGCTCACTCCGACTACGTGTGGCATGACATGGCGCAGATCTGACAGTCACCGCGCGAGGTTGAACCATTCGTCGAAGCTATTGCTTCGATGCCGATCGAGGATCGCACTCAGATGCTGATCGACGCCGGCATGACCGAGGCCGGCGCCCGGGCGTGCGCTGAGGAAAATGGCCTGACGATGAATGCCTGCATCTTGTCGCTCTACCGGTCGGCGTTGCAGCCGAACATGTCGACCTAGGGGCGACGAGTTCGCGGCGCTCCCGAGCCGCCCGCGGACCCGAGTGGTCAACGCCCACGAGGACACCTACACCGATGGCCCCGCCAGCACGAGGCTGGTCGCCAGCAGTGGGGTGCGAGCGTGCCCGAGCTCGATGGACTCGGGCATTGGTGGATGATGCAGGTCCCCGTCCGCGCTGCGCGAATGTTGAACGAATTCCTGGGGTAATGGCGCAATTCTGAGCCGACGTGGAGATTGCGACGGGTCAGTATCTCCGCATCACCGTGACGATTTTGCCGTACAGTTCGACCTCGTCAGCCCGAAAGACCATTGGCTCCATGGTGGAGTTGGCCGGAATCAGCGTCACGGTTGCACCAGAACGTTCGTAGGTCTTGACGGTTGCTTCGCCACCAGGAATGCCGACGACCACGATGTCACCGTTGTTTGGGTGATCGACCTGGGTGGCAACGACGTAGTCGCCATCGAGAATGCCGGCGTCGATCATCGAATCACCGCGGACGCGAAGCATGAAAAGCTCCCCTTCGCCGGTGAAGTCGACCGGCACGGGCAAGAGTTCTTCGACGTTTTCCTCGGCGAGTACGTCGGTGCCTGCAGCAACGTCACCAACAAGGGGAACGTAGCGTGCTGGGCGGCGGTCCATGACCGCACCACTGTTCGGGTCGAACCGAACCTCGATGGCCCGAGGCTTGTCTGGGTCGCGTCGCAGGTAGCCGAGCCGCTGGAGCGTATTGAGGTGGCTGTGCACTGTGGACGGCGAGGTGAGGCCGACGGCATCACCGATCTCACGTACCGATGGCGGGAAGCCGCGGTCGCGCATCTGCTGTTCGATGAAGTCCAGGATTGACCGCTGACGCTTGCTGATCTTGGGTGCCATGCGAACAGAATACGGCTAGATGCCTCAGAAGTCAAACACCTGTACTCCAAACGTGTGTTCGAAAAATGTCGATGAAAAGTTGACAAAAGTGTTCGCTTGAGTGTTTACTATCGAACAGACGTTGGGTCTCGGCCATTGTACCGAACACCTTGCGAATATCGAGCTCTGTTGGGGAGACACCATGATCACAGCAACTGCAACCATCGACCATCGCACCGGATTAACCTTGAGTGGCGGGCCTGCCAGCCGTTACCACCGGGTTGTTCGTATCGATGCCGAGGGTGCGGGTCGTCCGAACTACGCAGCGCGCCGCCTTGGCGCCCTGTTCGTGGCGTTGGCGTCGTTGATGATTATGTTCAATCTCTTCAACGGCCTGTTGGCGAGCTTCGGTGGCGCACCTGCTTCCGCTGCCGGGGCACCGCCAGCAGCAACCGCAGTTGCGGTCGTTGCGCCAACGGTCCATGTGGCCCAACCGGGTGAGTCGCTGTGGTCGATCGCCGATCAACATCGGGGCAGCGTTGATCGTGACCGCTATGTCGATGCGCTCGTGATCCTCAACAATGGCACCGTGGTCTACGTCGGGCAGGCCGTCCGCCTTCCGTGAATCGAAGACCTCATACGGTGCGAGTGCGGCGGTACAGTCACAGCGTGCAATGTCCTGCGTGTCGAGCTGATGACAGCAAGGTCGTTGATTCCCGTGAGGCCGAGGAAGGCTCCGCTATTCGTCGGCGTCGACAATGCCTCACGTGTTCGCAGCGTTTCACCACTTTCGAACGTGTTGACTTCGCTCCGCTGACCGTGGTCAAGTCCTCCGGTACCGTGGAATCGTACGACCGAGGCAAGGTCGTTGCGGGGCTTGCTGCTGCGACGAAGGGCCGCAGCGTTGATGCCAACGATCTTGAACAAATGGCAACCCGCATCGAAGATGCTGTGCGCTTGCACGGCAGCGAGGTGAGTTCGGCTGTTGTCGGTCTCACGGTGCTCGAAGAATTGCGCATCGTCGATGATGTGAGCTACCTGCGTTTCGCAAGCGTGTACAAGCACTTCGACGCAGCAGCCGACTTCCACCGTGAGCTCGAGCTCATGGAGAAGACGGCGTCCGGCGTCGGCGCCAACGGCTGAACACAAACGACTCGTCGTCCACGAGGAGTTGGGCCAATTCGAATCGGTGTGTGTGATCGATGGCGCCAGTGGTGAGCCGTGGTCCTGCTCCTCCAACTGTGCCTGGCGAGATCGTGAGATTCATTTCGTCGAACAGATCGGCGCTCGACAGTGCGCCGTTCAGACGTGAGCCGCCTTCGACCTGAATGAATTGCGTTCCAGGAACGATCGTGGCGATTTTGGTGATCGCGAGTGCGAGATCAACGGTGTCGTCGCCGACGCGAAGAGTTTCGATATCGCGGGCGGCCGGATCCAGTTGAGCGTTTTCGGTGGTGACGATGAACCCCGCTCCCGACGAAAAAAGGGTGGAGTCGGGGTCGATCACTCCGCTTCGTGTGACAATACCGATCCGTTGGCCGGCCTTGCTGGGTGGACCGTAGCCCTCGCCTCTGGCGGTGCCAGCGCCGACAAGGATGACGTCGGCAACGGAGCGCAGCGCAAGGAGAACACCCGAGTCATTGGGGCTTGAAAGCCCGGCCGACGCGCCGTTCACGACGGTAGATCCGTCGAGCGAAGCCACCATGCACAGGCCGACCCATGGTCGGTCGGGGTGCGTGCCGAGTGGCCCGGAGTAGGCCTCGGGCAGCGTCGTTTCGCAGGTGGGGGCGGGAAGAAGTTGGTGAAGTGGGACGTGCATCAGAAGTGAGCCTGACAGATTGAGGTACGAGAGTGCATGAGCGGGCTCGCACGGTGTGGGGAACTTGTCCACAGGTATCCACAAGAATTTCCCATAATTCACAGGCTTGTCCCTCTTCCAATCCACAGCCTCAGCCCTTTAGATTGCTTCCTATGGCCGACTGCGGCTGGCGGGCGGAGTGCGTACGTCATGAGCGAACGCTTGGGGCTTTGGCCCTGAACCTGTGATGCTTGTCGCAGTCGGCCGATCCGCGTCCCGAATCGAACATGTGTGCGGTCGCGTGCTGGTTTCGGTATGGTCGCTGAAATGGCGATTCAGTGTGCGTACTGCGGTGGCGAACACGGCCGGCCGGCCGAGGTACGTGAGTGCTGGACGAAGAATGGCGAGCAAGAGATCGCAGCAAGCAACGACTTGCCCGAGGCCCCTCCGCGTGCATCGGAACCGTCCGCCGTGTCGTCGGGCCCCGCTCGGGTGTCTCGTCGAGCCAGCCAGCCCGCTGCGGCCGTCGTCGTGCGAGGCGCTGGCGTCGCCGATGCAGGGCCTGACGTGTTGGGTCGCCACGCTGTCGTGGCTCAAGGCGCTGAGGTGCCAGCGGCGTGGAGTTCTGCTTCCAGGATCGACGTCAACGCTGAGGCGCTGAAGGCGCCCCAGCAGATCATCGATCAACTGCGTCGAGCAGCACATCATCGAGATCGGCTGGTCATTGGTATCGCTGCGGATGTCGATGCGAAGCTCAGCGCTGATCGCGAGCCGAAGTTGATGACCAATGCTGCACCATTCGACGTGGGCGCCGATTTTTCATTCGTGGGCGATGAGCTGCATCACCTGTTGTGGAGTAACTCGATCGACTTGCGAACGGGAACGCCGAGCTGGGATGCGCTCGATCGTGCCGTCGCTGCGGGAATCGAGGTCGCTGGTGATGACGAAGCCGGCGACATTCGACTCGTCGACGGCACCGCGGTGTGGCTTGATGGGGGCCCGCTTGGCCACCACGATCCAATCGATGGCGTGCCGGTCGTGCATTTTGTTGGGGTCGAGCATGGCGAGGTTCGGGCTCCAACCACGAATCGGTGCGCGGCGGAGTTGGCGCCCGACCAGTTGGCTGCGGTCACGCACCCGGGTGGCGCGGCACGAATCATCGCTCCAGCCGGTTCGGGAAAGACCCGCGTGCTGACCGAGCGGGCCCGTCACCTGCTACGCAACTGGAATCTGCCGTCCACCGCGGTCAGCCTGGTGGCGTTCAACAAGCGTGCCCAAGAAGAGATGCGCGAACGCACGCCGGACCTTCCCGGATTGCATGTGCGAACACTCAACGCGATTGCGCTGGCCATCGTCAACGGTTCAGCTCCGTTTGCTTCGCAACCCAAGAACTGGCGCACGATCAATGAAGTCGATGTGCGACGCCTCATTGGCGACCTGGTGTCCTTTCCCAAACGCCGCAATAGCGACCCGGTCGCACCGTGGATCGAAGCACTGAGCTTGGTGCGGCTTGGCTTGGTCGATCCTGAGCAGGCCGAGGGCCGTTACGACGGCGATATCGAAGGGTTCGCCGCGTTCTGGCCGAACTATCGCAGTGCGCTCGAACGTCGTGGCGAGGTTGACTTCGACGACCAGATCTACCGGGCGCTGTTGGTCCTGCTGGGGGACCCAGCCGCTCGTCGCACCGCACAACTGGCGTGCCGCACGATGCTGGTTGACGAGTTTCAAGATCTGACGCCGGCACACCTCCTCCTCATCCGGCTGCTCGCTTCGCCGGGTGGTGCGGTCTTCGGCGTCGGTGACGATGATCAAACCATCTACGGCTACAACGGCGCCGATCCTGGCTGGCTCATTGACTTCGGTGACCTGTTTCCCGATGCCGGGGCGCATCCGTTGGAAGTGAATTATCGGTGCCCTGGCGGCATTGTTGATATTGCCGATCGCCTTTTGCGTCACAACACGCGGCGAGTCGACAAGACCATCCGGGCGCATTCGACCGACGCTGGGGGTTGGGCGGTCGACACCTCGGTTGATCCCGTCGGTGCCACTCTCGACGCTGTTCGATCCGCGCTCGGCGGTGGGGCAGCGCCAGCGGAGGTCGCCGTGCTGGCGCGTGTGAACGCCGTGCTCGCTCCTGTGCAAGTCGCGCTGGTGGGCGAAGGTATTCCCATCTCGGGCGGTGTCGGACTTGAGTTCATGGATCGCACATCGGTACGGAGCGTCCTCGCGTGGCTGCGGCTGGCATCGACCGGTGAGGGAGGAAGGTTCCTTCCCGCCGACCTGGGCGAGGCCTTGCGGCGTCCGTCGCGTTCGTTCCACCCGCGAATCACGGATTGGATCTCCGAGCAGGGAAGCATCGTCGAACTGTTCAAGCTTGCTGGTCGGTTGAATAACGATCGTGACGTTGATCGGCTCATGGAGTTCGCGGCAGATATCCAAACCATGCAGAAGGTTGTTACCGGTGGAGCACCCACGTCCGACGTGGTGCTCACCCTCATCGACGAGATCGGGCTGGCTGGTTCGGTTGCGGGTCTTGACCAAACACGCCGCGGTATGAATCGGTCAGCCCAGGGAGACGACCTCACAGCGATCCAGCATTTGGCTGCGTTACACAATGATGTGGCTTCGTTTGATTCGTGGCTTCGCGAGCGACTGATGACGCAGCGGTCGAACGATGGCGTCGTACTGTCGACTGTGCACCGTGTGAAGGGCCAGGAGTGGCCCCACGTGGTCGTGCACCATGTCGATGCTGAGCAGTACCCGCATCGCCTTGCAGAGGACGTGGAGGAAGAACGGCGGCTGTTTCACGTGGCGATCACCCGTGCGAGTCGGCACGCCACGATCGTCACCGGGCCCAATGCGAGTCCGTTTGTCGAAGAACTCACCACCGAACCGTCTGAGCGCCGCATTGTCTCCTCGCATCGGCCTGAGCTCACTCCGGTGGCGACCTCGAAGCCGAAGAAGACGGATCCGACCTCAGATCTCGACGCCGTGACGACCGTTCGCTTTGATCGGCTCAAGGCGCTACGCACCGAGCTTGCTGCTGGCAAGCCCGCGTATGTGGTGTTCGATAACAAGACGCTGGTGGCGATCGCCCGCTCAGCGCCCACCACGAAAAAGGCGCTTGCGAAGATCTCGGGGGTCGGCCCGGCCAAGCTCGAGAAGTTCGGTGACGCCTTCGTTGAACTCATCGCCACGCTCGACTGATGGCTCACGAGTCGATGTTCGATCGGATTGTCATTGTCGACTGGAGTGCCAACTCGACGCCGAAAACGGGCCGTGACTCGATCTGGATTGCCGATCACTCCGTGCGTGACGGATCGGTGCGCTCGGCCAACATCTCGACTCGCTTGGCCGCTGTTGACCTGCTCGCCGAACTTGGGCAGTCCCCGGGAAGATGCCTGATCGGGGTTGATTTCTCGCTTGGGTTCCCCGCCGGCACCGCAGAAGCGCTCTTGTTAGACGGCGGTCCCCGCGAAGCGATCTGGGCGGAACTGGTCACGCTGATCAGCGACGACGATCGCAACAGGAACAATCGATTCGGCGTGGCTTCTGAATTAAACGCCCGCGTTTCGCCGGGGCCCGGTCCGTTCTGGGGGTGTCCGCCATCGAAGGCGACCGATTTCCTCACCCGCGCCAAGGTGCCGTGCGAGCCCTTGCCCGAGTGGCGAGCGGTGGAAGCTCAGCTGCGGAGCGTTGGGCGCCGTCCGTTTTCAGCATGGCAGTTACTCGGAGTCGGCGCGGTTGGTAGCCAGAGCTTGGTGGGAATTCCTGCGGTGTCTGCACTGGTTGACCGCGTGCGCCGCGCTGGCAGAACCATTGATGTGTGGCCGTTCACGTGCGGACTCAGCGTGCCGACCGCTGATGTCGTCATTGCAGAGGTCTGGCCCACCCTGATCGACATTTCCGAAGCGGTCAACGATCTCGGGGATTCACGGGTACGAGACCAGGTGCAAGTTGAGGCATTGGCGGCGCACCTCGCAGCGGATGACCTTCGGGAGATGTTCACTCCTGAGGTTCCCGAGCATGCCCGAGATGTCGTCGTGAGTGAGGAAGGGTGGGTTCTCGGAGCCTGAAGCGCTGATTGCGGCGGGTGCCTTGTTCCCGGGGGTTTTGACTCGATGTCAGTCGACGGTCCACGTGCCGTTGGAGGCGAGCAGCGTGTTGAGGTCACCAGGACCGTGCTGCTCGCTGGCTGCCATCACCTGATCACTCACGGACTGCGAGTACTCGGCACGGTCAACGTTGCGGAAGACTCCGAAGGGTGTGGGCGACTGGTCGTCGGTATTGAGGCGAGCCAGGGCGAAGGCAAGTGATGGACGATCGTCCTTCTCATCATGGATCAGAATCTGGTCGAGGCCGACGTCAGCGACGTCGACCAGGTGTAAGAACCCGTCGGTTCCCTGCATCACGCCACGCTCACGCTCGGGTCCGAACAGGATCCGTTCCCCGTGAACCAGATCGATCATCATGTCGGCTCGTTTGGCCTTCTTGGTGATGTCGTCGAACTGGCCGTCATTGAACACGTTGCAGTTTTGATAGATCTCCACGAACGACGCTCCCTTGTGAGCGTGTGCTGCCCGGAAAGTCTCCTGCATGTGTTTGCGGTCGAGGTCGTGAGTGCGTGCCACGAAGCTGGCCTCGGCCCCAAGGGCAACAGACAGCGGGTTGAACGGCGCATCGACCGAGCCCATCGGCGTCGACTTGGTGACCTTGCCGACGTGCGACGTGGGGGAGTACTGACCTTTGGTGAGGCCGTAGATCCGGTTGTTGAACAACAAGATGTTGAGGTTCACGTTGCGACGCAATGCGTGGATCAGGTGATTGCCGCCGATCGAGAGGCCATCGCCGTCGCCAGTGATCACCCAGACGTCGAGGTCGGGCCGCGCGGTGGCGACGCCGGTGGCGATCGCTGGAGCCCGCCCGTGGATCGAATGCATGCCATAGGTATTCATGTAGTACGGGAAGCGGCTCGAGCAGCCGATGCCGGACACGAACACGGTGTTCTCCGGTGCCACTCCGAGCTCGGGCATGAGTTGTTGGACGGCAAGCAATATGCCGTAGTCACCGCAGCCCGGACACCAGCGCACCTCTTGGTCGCTGGTCCAGTCGCTTTTCGTGGTGACTGCGACCTGTGCAGTGTTCATGATTCGTCTCCGTTCTGTGCGGCATCGGCAACTTCGCCAAGGGCGGTGTCGATGGCGGCTTCGATCTCGCTCGATTTAAAGGGGAGGCCCTGAACCTTTGTCACCGAGGTGATGTCGACCAGGAAGGTGCCCCGGAGATGATGGGCAAGCTGCCCTCTGTTCAGTTCGGGCAGGATCACTCGTTTGTAGCGACGGAGCAAGTCGCCGAGGTCTGGCGGCAGCGGGCTGAGGTGCACGATGTGCGCCTTCGCCACCTTGAATCCAGCACGGCGACGTCGCTGAACTGCGGCATCGATAGCGGCCCACGTGGAGCCCCAGCCGAGCACCAAGACGTCAGCATCGGCATCGCCGTGGACCTCGGTGGGAGGGATGTCCTGGGCGACCATGGCCACCTTTGCCTCACGAAGCTTGGTCATGTGTTCGTGGTTCTCCGGCGTGTAGTCGATGTTGCCGGTGCCGTCCTCCTTCTCCAGTCCACCGACTCGGTGCATCAACCCGGGAGTGCCAGGGATGGCCCACGGACGAGCGAGGTTTTCGTCACGTAGGTACGGCCAAAACTCTTCGGTTCCGTCGTCTGCGGTGTGGTTCATCTCCGTGGCGAAGGGCACCGAGATGTCAGGAAGCGAGTGAACGTCGGGCAACTTCCACGGTTCGGAACCGTTGGCGAGGTAGCCGTCACTCAGGAGGATCACCGGCGTGCGGTACTTGAGCGCGATGCGTGCCGCCTCGATGGCCGCATGGAAGCAGTGGGCCGGGCTATAGGCGGCAACGACAGGCATCGGTGATTCGCCGTGGCGCCCATGGAGCGCCATGTTGAGGTCGGATGCTTCGGTCTTGGTGGGCAATCCGGTGGAAGGGCCACCGCGCTGAATGTCGATGATGAGCATCGGCAACTCGATCGCCACGCCGAGTGAGATGGTCTCGCTTTTTAATGCGAGGCCGGGGCCGCTGGTGGTGGTGATGCCGAGGTGTCCCGAGAAGGCTGCACCAAGTGCAACGCCGACAGCAGCGATCTCGTCTTCGGCCTGCACGGTGCGGATGCCGAAGTGCTTGTGCTTCGACAGTTCGTGCAGAATGTCACTGGCGGGTGTGATCGGGTACGAGCCAAGTGTGATCGGCAGTTTTGCCAGTTGGCCCGCGGCGATCAGTCCCCACGACAATGCCGTGTTGCCGGTGATCGATGTGTATGTGCCAGCGGGGAGTTTGGCGGGGCGGACCTCGTAGCGATGACCAACGGCCTCGGTGGTTTCGCCGAAGTTAAAGCCAGCGTGGAACGCCGCCTTGTTGGCCGCAGCGACCATTTCGTTCTTCGCGAACTTTTCATCGATCCATTCTTCGGTTGGCTCGAGCGGACGGGTGTACATCCATGAAACGAGTCCGAGTGCGAAGAAGTTCTTCGAGCGCTCGGCGTCGCGGGCCTTCACACCAAGTGGTTCGCAGACCTGCTTGGTGAGGCTGGTCATCGGGACCTTCAGGAGCCGGTAGCCATTCAACG
>JBLFZD010000018.1:0-22596 GCA_047610085.1 Ilumatobacter sp.
GCTCGGAGATGATCTCTCCGGCGACCATGCGATAGCTACGCACCTCGGGAGCTTCACGCTTCAAACTCACGATGATGTAGTGCCAGTCTGGAGAGATCGCTGCTTCCACATCCGTCGGGCTGGGGTACGGCTCGGAGTGCGTATGGGAGTGGACCACACAGTTGATTTCCCAGTCACGATCGTCGGCGTCCATCTCGGCACGCATGAAGTCCTGGGGGTTCACGGCGTACACCCGGGCCGACTCCGCGTCGTTGCGACACGGATAGAACACTCTGGCTGCGTCGCCTGGCCCACCATTCGGCCCAAGTGGTCCCGCCCCGAGGCCACAGCACTCAAGCGGATACGCATCGAGAGCGAGACCGACAAGTTGGGCGTACACACTGCGAGTCACCTGGAACACGTTCACAATCGTATTGCGCAGTTCCCGGCAAGCACTCCCCCGACCCCCGCAACTCCCTCCTCGACCAGGCGGTCGGGCGGATACGATTGATCATCTCATGGCGAAGAAGGGCAAGAAGACCAAGAAGGCGAAGCCATCAGACGGCACGCAGCTCATTGCCAGCTACAAGCGCGCCTACCGAGACTACGAGATCCTTAATACGTACGAGGCGGGCATGGTCTTGACCGGTAGCGAGGTGAAGAGCCTGCGCGAGGGCAATGCGCAGATCGCCGAAGGGTATGCCCGTGTCCGCAAGGGCGAAATGTGGATCGACGGCGTGCACATTCCGCCGTACACCAACGCAATCGGCTTCGGCGCCCATGACCCTGACCGCGAACGCAAACTGCTCCTCAATCGCGCCGAGATCGACAAACTCGACGCTCGTACCGCTCAGGGTGGCCTCACGATCATTGCGCTCCGCCTCTATTGGAAAGAGGGCCGAGCAAAAATGGAACTCGGCCTGGCCAAGGGCCGCACCAAGGGCGACAAGCGTCAGAATCTCGCCGAGCGCGATGCTGACCGCGAGATGGAAACTGCGTTCAACCGAGCAAACAAGTACGGCGAACCCCGTTAGCTTACGCTCCGCCGGGCTAATCTGATCGGCCGTTTCGACTGCGTCATTGGATGCAATTTCGGGCTCGGTCTCGGTGATACACGGGATCGTGAGCCGATCGTCGGCACCGCCGCGTCCGTCCGAGGGCGAGGTGCTGAAGCGAGCGTTCCCGATCAACTCGAAGTCCGTGGCGGCGTCGATTCAGCTCTGAACGAACAATGCGGTCAGTGGCGCAGCGACTTGGCCCATCCTCACAGCCACGCTGATACAATCAATCAGACATAGAGCACCGATCGAAAGATCATGCAACAACAACACGGGGCTGACTGGTTTCGACGTCAGTAACCTTGTCCGAGTTTGCGACCCGAGTTTCTCAGACTCGTAAAACGGGGAAAAAAACAGAATTGCCGATGAGCATTTCGCTCTCGCCGCCTGATTAATTTCAGATGAGTGAAGAGTTATCGTGAGCAGAAATGTCGCACGGGGCCACTCCACCACAGCCCGGCAACAGAAGTGGGGGATGACGATGGAAAAGACCATTGCCAGCGGGAAAGACTGCTGACTTTCAGGAAAGACTGAGCGTGGTCCGGCTTGATCGGGCAGCCGACCCGTCGGTGCTTCAGCGTTAGAAGTAACACCGGGAATGGTCGTAGCAAGCACGTTCATCGGCTGATGGACGGGGGTTCGATTCCCCCCAGCTCCACAATGTGATGTCGCGAGACATCCCGGATACCCGAACCCCCGGTAGGGGTTCGGGCGTTTTGGTTTTCTGGGTCCTTTGGGTCCGCCTTCTGGTTTGCCGGCGGGTTGGTAGGTGCGGGTGGTGGCGAGGGTGAGGGTGCGCAGGATTTCGCCGGTGGCGGCGTCGATGATGCGGATGTCGAGGTCTTTGGCGAGGCAGATGACGCGGGTTCGTGCGTGGGCACGTCCGATTCCGATCTTGAACATTCGGCCTTGGTGACCGAAGATGATTTTGTCGCCGACATCAACTCGGTCGCGGCGGACTCGCCAGTGCGGGTCGTCGCGATCCGTCGGTGCTGCTTTGAGTCGGGCCTAATACGCAACTGCCGGGGTGGACCGATTGGCGAGTGAACGATGTGGGCGGCGATGGTTGTATTCGTCATCAAACACGTCGAGCAGCGTCTCGAGATCGGTGACCGTTGTTGGCTGGTCAAGTTGGGCTCGAAACCATTTTTTGAGGGTCTGTTGGAAACGTTCGACCTTGCCGCACGTGGTTGGATGATGCGGCCGGCTGTTCTTCTGAACGACTCCCATCCGGACCAGGACGGTTTCGAATCCATTGCGGCCGCCGTTGCCGCCCCCAGAGAACCTGGTCGTGAAGATCAGACCGTTGTCAGTCAGTGTCGAGTAAGGAACCCCCTGGTTAACGCAGGTGTCAGTGAACGTGTCGACCACGACCTGGCCCGAAACTCGTCGGTGCGCAGTGATCGACAACGCCATGCGGGAGTGGTCGTCGAGCCAGGTGATGATCTCGACATCGGCGGCGTCAGCAAGTCGGTAGTGGGTCATGTCGGACTGCCAACACTCGTTCGACAGGTCGGCTTCAAACCGGATGTAGGAGTTGCGTGGCCGCTTCTTCGGCGCCGCTTCCACCAGGCCGGCCTCGCGGAGATGACGATGAATGGTCGACTCCGACACGACCAGTTGGTGGTGCTGCTCAAGATGCCAACGGATCGTGGCCATTCCCGCATCCAAACCCGAGCCAACCAATCGCTGCCGTGTCGCGATGATCAGCCCAACAGTCGCTGGACTCGTTGCGTTCGGTGAGGTCAGCGGCCGTTTCGAACGCGGCTCGAACGCTGCGTCGCCCTCGACGCGGTAACGGGCGACAAGTGCATAGATCCACGACCTCGACACCGCGTACTCATCGGCAACTTCCCGAACAGATCGTTCCTCGAACACCACTGCTGTGATCACTAACCGAGCTTTCGACACTCACGAAGTGTCCGCCGCCCCCAACCACCATGTGTCCGGGATGACGCGACACACCTGTCCGGGATGTCCTGACAGATCACACCATCGTCTCCACAATTGGGTTCGCCCAAGTAAGCAAAGATCCGCCATCGTGCGGATCCCTGCTTGTTTACCAGGGCTTTTGATCACTGACGTGCGTAGACGTGCGCTGCCGTATGTGGAGTGCCACTCCACCACTTTCCCATTTCGGAGGCTGGTGAGCCAAGGAGTTCGATCGTGCCGAAGCAACCACGCGGCAAACGAATCGCATCAGACGATGGCAGTTTCGAGGTCGCCGCAAAGAACGGCAACGGCCACGGATCCGTCCACTTCGAGCCGGGCCGAACCGAAAAGAGCGGATGCGTCCGCAACGGAATGTTGCGGGCGACGTACCGAGACGCGTCGGTTTGATCGCCTCAAATCCCTTCGGCCTCGTGAAGCCCCCGAGAGCCAAGCGAGTGAAAGCAGGCCGCGCCCTCTCCGCGCTGACGCAAAGGCACTGATCGCCGGCGCTCAGGATCTTCAGCGCGGGTCAGTGGTCACGCGTCTCTTCTGCCAGGGATGGCGCGTCGGCGAAGTGCTGGGTCTCGCATGGGACGAACTCGACTTCGATAAGGGCACCGAACACATCCAGCAAGGCGCGGCCTACACCCCATCGGTCGGCACTGTTCTCGGTTCGACAAAGACGTCCGGAGCAGAGGGGATCCACTATCTCGCTCCGGTGTCGATCGCTCACCGCACTCGACGACGCGACGAGCAGAAGGCCGAGCGCAGGCGAATCGGAACCAAGTGGCCTGACCACCGCTACGAAGGTCGCTCACTGTCGATGATCTTCACGAACAACGCCGGTCAACTCGTCAACCGACAGACCATCACCAAGACCATCTCTCGCGCAGCCGCGAACGCTGGCATCGACCCTGAGGGGCTCGCAACGCACAGTGACCGACGAACCGTGTTCACCGCCCGAGCGACACGGAGAAGCGAGCAGCCCAGCTGCTCGACCCAACGCTGTAGGCCCACACCCCCGGGACGGCAACCAGGAAGGTTAATGCCTGGCCTGCACCATCCGTATGGTGGGGTTTCGTCCGGATGTTCACGTTCGGTGCGGGCTCAGCGTCCGTCTCCTCCGGCCCATGAGGCTCAACCCGACTTGTATCGGCGAATCCTGTGAACGTCTGGTGATCACGCGCCGGCTTGACCGCGCCGACGCACCGATCAGATGTGCCTGATTCATGATTGGACGTGCGTTGCGGCGGTTGTCGTAGCGCCGAAGGTGCCGGTTGGTGGGCTCTCTACGTGCCTGCCGCCCCTCTGGAGTTGGCTTTGTATCGGAGTGCTTGCCGACCGGTTCCTTCACTGAGCGAAAGGAAACTGACCATCACCCTCGGGATCGACCCTCACAAGGGCTCCCACACTGATGTTGCGATCGACAGCACGATCACGTCCTCGACGAGATCAGAGTCCGATCTTGTTCTACCCAAACCGTTCGGTTGCGCGACTGGGCAGAGCGGTTCGAGGAGCGAACGTGGGCGGTGGTGAGCGTCCCTTGGTTTCGGATCTGGTTCCGAACTCCCGGTGATTTGGGGTGGGTTGGCGTCATGTTGGACCGCTTCGGGCCAGGCCCGGACTCCGTTGTCGTTCGGCGAGCAGGGCCATTTCGATTGCTGCGAGTGTTGCTTCCTCACCGACGTTGTGGCCGCCGTCGGGTTCGCTGCGGGCGAGGGCCTGCGTTTCGTTCTCGACGGTGAGTACGCCCATGCCGATCGGTATGCCGGCGGCGATCTGAACATCCATAATCCCCCGGGCACAGTTCTCAGAGACGAGTTCGTAATGCGTTGTCTCGCCACGGATGACCGCACCGAGGACGACCACAGCGTCAACCTTTCCCGATGCAATGATTGCTTGTGCAGCGAAGGGAAGTTCGAACGCTCCGGGGACGGTCACAGCCTGATGGCCGGCTCCGGTTGCTCGCAGAGCCCGCTGGGCGCCGGCGGTAAGTCGCTGCACAATCTCATCGTTCCAACGCGTCGAGATCACCCCGATCACGAGATGACGCGCATCGAGGGCTGATGTTTCTGCTCGTTGGGATGCGGTTGCCATCGATCAACCCGCCTGGCTCGCATGGTCGGCGGGGCCGGGTTCGTCAAGGTCGCCCAGGAGGTGACCCATTCGTTGTTGTTTCGTTCGGAGGTACTCGAGGTTTTCCGGTGTCGGCGTCGAGAGGAGGGGCACTCGTTCAACCATCTCAAGACCGAAACCTGCAAGGCCGCTGTACTTGGCTGGGTTATTGGTGAGCACGCTCATCTTGGTGACGCCGAGGTCGACGAGTATCTGGGCGCCGACGCCGTACTCGCGTGAGTCGACGGGCAGTCCGAGTTCAAGGTTCGCATCGACGGTGTCTCTGCCCTTCTCTTGAAGCGCGTACGCACGAAGTTTGTGGCCAATCCCGATCCCGCGCCCTTCGTGGCCACGCAGGTACACCACGGCACCGCGGCCAGCGTCAGCAACGAGACGCATGGCTTCGTCGAGTTGGGGACCGCAATCGCACCTTCGTGATCCGAAGATGTCGCCGGTGATGCACTCGCTGTGGACTCGGACCAGGACCGGTTCGTCGTCCAACGACGCGACGTCGCCCATCGTGAACGCGAGATGCTCGATCCCGTCGAGCTCGGACCGAAACGCATGACAGGTGAACTGGCCCCACTGGGTCGGGATGTGTGCAGTCGACTCTCGGTGTACGAGCTTCTCGGTCTGTCGCCGATACCGCACGAGGTCAGCAATCGTGATCATCAAGAGTCCGTGGGTGTCGGCGAACACGCGGAGTTCGTCGGAGCGGGCCATGTCGGCTTTGTCTCCGGTGACGATCTCACACAACAATCCGGCAGGCTCGAGCCCTGCTAGTCGTGCAAGGTCGACAGTTGCTTCGGTGTGCCCTGATCGTTTCAGCACGCCTCCGTCGCGCGCTTCGAGCGGCAGGACGTGTCCCGGACGAGCAAGATCGGTGGGGGCGGTTTCGGTATCGGCGAGAGCCCTAATCGTTGCGGCTCGGTCACTCGCGCTGATCCCGGTCGAGGTGCCGACACGACTATCCACGCTGACCAGAAACGCTGTCTGCATGCTCTCGGTGTTGTCGGTCACCATGGGATCAAGCCGCAGCTCGCTCGCACGTTCGGTGGTGATGGCGGCACACAAGAACCCCGACGTGTGATGCAAGAAGAACACGACGTCGTCGGTCGTGACCTTCTCTGCGGCCATGATGAGGTCGCCTTCGTTCTCGCGGTCTTCGTCATCGACGACCACCACGATCTCACCGCGACCAATTGCCGCGATCGCGTCTTCGATGGATGCGAAGCCCCGGTTCTCGTGTCCGCCATTCGTGCCGGTCGTCTCGCGTTGGTGATCTTCTGTTGTGTGTGGCACCTTACGTTCACTCATCATGCCGTCCCCGCTGTCATGCCATCGGCGCTCTTCCACGTCATCAGCTTCTCGATGTACTTGGCGGTCACATCGACTTCGATGTTGACCCGTTCACCGCAGCCTTTTGATGACAGCGTTGTGACTGCTTCGGTATGCGGAATGATCGCAACGGTAAAACCATCCTCAAGCGCTTCGACGATCGTCAAGCTGATGCCGTCGACGGTGATCGAGCCCTTCTCAACGACGTACCGCATCATTGCCGGGTCCATCTGGACTCGAAGGTCTGGCGCCGGCCTCACGATCTCACCAACCGCATCGACGTGGCCCTGCACCAGATGCCCGCCAAGGCGATCCATCAGACGAACCGGTCGTTCCAAGTTCACCGGACTTCCCGGTGCGAGGTCGCCCAAGCTGGTCCGGTCGAACGACTCCTGTGTCACATCCGCCCGCCACCAACCCGCATCGACATCGAAATCGACAACGGTCAAGCAGCAACCATTGACCGCGATCGAATCACCCATGCTCACATCTGCCAGCACCGTCCTGGCCCGAACCACAATCTGGTGGTCGGTGCGCTCGATGACCTCGCCGAGTTCTTCTACTATTCCTGTAAACATTTTTCTCCTCGTTTCCCATCTGGAGCGCTTGCGATCACAAACGCACAACTCAGGGGCACGGGACAACAGCTCACGCAGAAGGGCACGCAGGCTGAACCAGCCCGTGGCCACTCCGCGCAAGCAGAAGCACCCGTCTCCCTCGCTCTCATCCGGACTTTGACCGTCGGCTCCTGGATACAACAGGATCAGTCCCTCACACTCCGGCGTTTTCGGATCGCCGGTCAGTTCAGGAGTCGCGGGCTCTCACCGCCGGTAGGGAATTTCACCCAACCCCGCGAGGAATCGCGGATACCTCAATGATACCAAGCACCTGAACGAAGGTCTCCGCGATTCTGGCTCCAGCATCGGTATTGGACAGATTCCTGGTTGTCTTATCTACTTGTTCCGACGAACCTCGAAGGACGACACCGGACTACTGCAAGGTCATCTGCATCCGCTCGCGTTCGGACGTTCGGCCGTGGTCCTCGACAAGCACCTCGGGGCCACCTCGAACGGGCTCGTGCGCTGTGGGCGAGTTCGCCCGCCAGGGTGCGTGTACCTCAGCTTCGGCGAGGCTCTCGCCGTCCTTGACCTCGATAGCCGCCTTCACCGTTTCACCCCACTTCTCGTCAGGGACACCGATGACTGCGGCATCGGCGATAGCGGGAAGTTGGAAGAGCACGTCCTCGATCTTGCGGGGATAGGTGCTCACGCCTTCCGAGATCATCATGTCGTTCACGCGATCTGACACGAAGAGGAAACCTTCGTCGTCGAGTGACCGGGCCTCACCGGTGTGTATCCATCTGCCGGCGAGCGCCGCAGCGCTGGCTTCGAGGTCGACGGTCCGCACTTCGGTGGCCAAAATCGCGTGACCAGCGCTCAGGAGAAGGTGCTCCTCACCTGCAAGTGCACGTTCGTGATCTTTTGGAAATAGAGCGGTCATCACTGCGATGGTTTCGGTCATCCCGTACGCCGGGACGAACCTGCAGCCAAACGCTGGCGTTGCAGCTTGCAGCGTTTCAACAACGATGGGGGGATGCGCCGAACGTGATCGTGTCCAACCGGGGAGACTCGAGGTCGGCGAACCCGGGCACCCTGACCAGTGGCGCCTCGATCATTGCGGGGACGAAGACAACGTCCGTGATGCCTTCCTCGACGAGAACTCGGGCCGCCTCACTCGGCAGGAAATCGGCCATGAAGTCGATCGACCCGCCATGGCCAATCGTGTTGATCCGGGAGACCGCACCACCGGCGTGATACTTCGGCATGACCGACAACGTCCGAGGATCGTCCAGTGCGAAGAAGTGCACGGGAGGCTCGAGTTCGGTACATACCTTGTCGACCCGCGCCGAACTCGACGTCAGTAACCACGACCTGGGCTCCGGCATCATCGATGATGAACCGCCACTCGGGTGGAGCGAGGCGAGAGTTGACCGGCACCGCCCCGCAACGGCTCGCAACGGCTCGCAACGGCTCGCAACGGCTCGCAACGGCTCGCAACGGCTCGCAACAAAATACAGCGCAAGGAAGTCGAAGCTGTTTTTGGGCGATGATCGCAACCCGCGTCTCCGGCTCGACGTCGTCGGTGTCCGCGTGACTGATAATCAATGAGGCTCGGGTGTCTTCGTTGTCGTTGGAAGGGGCCCGTTGATCCGGCGTTCGAGGCGGCTACTGCGTATCGACGAACACGTGGCGTAGCTGTTCGAGCGTTGGTGATCCAGCAAATCCATCCGGTGTCTTGAATACCCGACACGACAGGCCCCCGACCGAATCGGAATCGGTAGCGAAAGGGTCCGCTCCGTCGATCAGGATCGTGGGCGAGCCACGAAATCCGACACGTTCTGCCTCGTCAGGGGTTTCGACCCGGTGATGGGCCACGGTCACATCGGTGAACTCGCACGCAAGGGTTCGCAGGCGATCGTTGGCCACCCGCCAGTTCGGACAATCGTCAAAGAACAACAGTCTCACGTCCACCAGCTTCACGCTAGACGCTGTCACCTCTACCTCTGGACAGAAAGCCCTAGATGCTGGCCGGGGTCACCCATATCGCTCAGCCAATGGAGCTCGCCGACCGGTTCGGGATCGAAGCCTCTTTGTCTCAAGGAGCCGGACCTTCCGTTGCTCCGCACGACGAGCCAATCGCGCCCAACACTCTCGCCTAGCAGGTGCTTTGCCGACCGACGAGAGCGTCAACCGGATTCCCCTGCTCCACTTTGAAAACCCCTGCGGTGTAGGAGTTCTTTCCGGTTTCTCACCTTGTTTGGCATGGCGGGCAGATCAGTCAGCGATCGACATGAGGAAGTCACCCACAACGCCGATGGCCTCGCGGAGGTGTTTCCTGCCGTCGTCACCTGTGTAGTAGTGAGTCGCACCGATCACCTCGTGCAACTGTTTGCGGTCGTGAGGGATCGCGTCGTAAAGACGATGTGTGTGACTCGGAGTGCATGCATCATCGGCGGTGTTGCCGACCACGAGCACCGGCACGTCGACATCAGCGGCGCACGTGAGCGCATCGCCACGAGCGTCGTCGAAGCTCCATTGGCTGAGCCAACTCCGCAAGGTGGAGAACCGGGCGAGCCCGACGGGGCCGTCGTTGACCACCTCGGGGTCTCCGAGGTAACACCAGCCGGGCCTGCGATCGCTCGGATCGACGGTGACGTCAAGCCATCGCGGGTCGGCCATGGTGCCGTGCACGACGAACGCTCGCTCGGCGTTGGTAGCACCCGACGCCCGCAGCGCCCCAATCTCATCGCGAACCCACGCGGTAATTTTCCGGTTGCGCGCCACCTGAGCAGCCCGGTAGCCGGCGACAAACTCGTCGGAGTACGGCGGCTGGTTGGGATTGGCGGGGTCGTACAGGTTCAGCAACGGGTCACGTTCGAACGGACGCGACTCGTCGGCGATCGACGCATCCATCCACTCGGTAAGCGTGCCGTGACGGCTGATGTGAGCTGCCATTACCACCAGCGCGTCGACCGGCGGAATCTGGTTGGCCGGCACCTCGTATGCGTCACCAGCTGGCGTGTCAACAATGCCCTCACCGCGCGATGCAACCGACTGGTAGTACATCGACAGCGAGCCGCCACCCGACCAACCGCACAGCACCACGTTGGTGTAGCCGAGCCGGTCGCGAGCGTCAGACACGACCGCTCCGAGGTCGGCGACCACCTTCTCCATGATCAATGCCGAGTCGATCCCCCGGTAGCGCGAGTTCGCCCAGATCACATGGTGACCTGCAGCTGCCAACCCGGCCACAATCGGCAGGTACATCCCGCCGCCGGTCGGATGCATGAACACGACCACGGTGCCCGACGGCGTGTCGGTGGGGCGCACCAGATGGCAGTCGAGACCGATGATGCTGCCCCCGCCGCCGTACGTGTCGCTGAACGCCGCGTCCTCGCGGTGCACAACGATGTAGGCCACACGATCGCAACCCGGCGGTGTTCCCGGAATGCCTGAACGAGGCTGGTCGCTCACGAATCGACCGGCGCGCCGCCGGCTGGAACCGGCGGCTCGGACCAACTCGCCGCCGCCGTGATCACGTGGTCGGGGACGGCCATCATCTTCGCGTAATCGTCGATCGGATAGTTCATGTGCGGCTTGGATGGATCGATCGGCGGTTGCGGCACCGGCGCATCTCCGGGAGCAAACGGTTCGGGATTCTTGAACCGGTGCAATTCTTCTACGCTGATTCCAGCCCGTTCGACGACTTGCGGATCGATCCACATTTCGGCGTCGATCGCGACGTCCGACGTCGCCACTTCCAGGGTCAGGCCTTCGGGACCGGCGAAATAGATCGACTGGCACATGCCGTGATCGATGTGGCCCATCACATTGATGCCTTTCGAGCGAATCCGGTCACGCATTGCGAGTAACTCGTCGAGCGTGTCAACGTTGAACGCCATGTGTTGAGTAGTGCCCGGCGCCGACGGGCCTGCTCCATTACCCGCATGGGTCACGCCGATCGTCGCCTCGATATCGTGGTTCGCCGGGAGTTCCACGAACGAGATCGAACAGTGATCGTCCAGCCGGCAGAACCCATGCCAGGCACCTTCGACGCCGTGCATCCAGAACAACCCAACCAGTTCGGCGCCGAGCACGTCAGTGAAGAACTCGATCTGCGCCTTGATGTCGGCGGTGTTGATCGCCAGGTGATGGATTCCGTTGACTCGGGTCATGGTCCGGTGTCTCCTCGTGTTGATGATGGTTGCGACGCCGAACGGGACGGCGTTTGACGTCAGGGATGCTCGAGCCCGACGATCGACGTCATCTCATCGAACCCTGCAAGCCGCTCAAGGCTTGTGCGGACCGTACCCTCCCGACGCAGTTCGGCGAACCGCTCGCGGATGACCGGCACGATGGCGAGCAATCCGGTGAGCGGGTTGATGACGATGCTGAATCCAAGTTCGGCGAGTTCGTCGAGCGACAACAGCGGGCTGTGTCCGCCCTCGACCATATTGGCCACCAGCGATACGCCCCGTCCGCCGAGTGCGGTGGCGATCTGTTCGTACTCGGCAATCGACTGCGGTGCCTCGACAAACACGGCATCAACACCGAGGTCGGCGGCCATCCTGCCCCGCTCGATCGCCTCGGCGAGGTCGAGCACGGCGCGGGCATCGGTACGCGCGGTGACATGCAGATGCGTGCGTGCGCCGAGAACGGCTCGGAGCTTGGCGAGCCAGTCGGCGGTCTCGACAATCTCCTTGCCAGCCATGTGGCCACAACGCTTCGGAAAACTCTGGTCCTCCAGAAACAACCCACTCGCACCGGCTTGCTCCCAAAGTGCCGTGGTGCGAGCCGCCGATCGCTCGTTCCCGTAGCCCGTGTCTGCGTCGACGATCACGGTGAGGTCGGGCGCAGCGGTGCAGATCCGGCGAGCAACGTCAGCGACCTCGCTTTGGGTGAGCAGCCCGATGTCGGGCTCACCCAGCAGCGTGGCGGCCACGGCGAAACCGGAGACGAACACGGTGTCGAACCCGGCCTCGCTGGCGAGCAGAGCCGAGAGCGGATCCCACACACCAGGGGCCAGGACCGGCCCGCCGGCGACGCACTGCCGGAGATCGTTACCCGTCACCGAGCGGCTCCGGTCGGGACCGTGTTGGTATCGGCGATCAACTCATGCCGCCTTTGGCGCTTCCACTGTCCTTGCTGTTGCTCGGAAGTGGTTGGCGAAATGTGTTGGGCGGGATCGGGGCGTTACATCGGGTCAGCGCGAGCTGCCAGTCGGGGGATGCTCCAAGCGCCCACCGCATCGCATTGATACTGGACCTGCCCGTTTGCTCAGCCCAGCGGCTTGGTCTGATATCGAGTTGCGTCGTGAGTGGTTCGGGGATCGTCGTGAGGGCGGCATCGAAGAGAAGCCGGTAGCCGACGCGAACCGGGATCGCAAGTGGTGGCTTTTTCAGGAAATCGATGGCGTTGGTTTGCGCCAACGATTTGCACCGATCTGGATGGTCGACGATCCAGCTGCGAAGTTCGCTTGCGGTACTCGGAAGCGGGTCGGCGCCGAGGAGGGCCCCCACCTTGGTCTGCTCAGCAACGAAGCGATCAGCATCATCGGTTGAAAGTGGTTGAGGTCCAAACGATTGATACGCAGCGAGAAACGAGTCGGTGAGAACGTTGTGAACCCAAGCGGCCAAACCTGGTGTGCTCGCGCTGTACGGCACGTTGCGTTCGGAAGTGCCTTTGACAGGTCGGTGGGCCTGACGAACAGCGGCGACCGCTCCGTCAACCTCAGGTTTCGCTCCGTAGGTCGTCTCGGTGACGAACACCGAAGTCCGCGAGAGACGCCCGAGCGGATCATCACGGTAGGAGGAATGATCGTCGACGCCAGCAGCCACTTCGGGGTGCGCAGACTGCACGACGAGTGCTCGGATTCCACCGACGAACACCGCAGCGTCACCGAGGACCCGCCACGAGACCGAGTCCGGGCCGAGCAGGCCCGGGTCACCCTCGTAGTCCAACGTGTGCTCGAGTGGTGTTGGGCCATGGGCAAACAGCGAGGTCACCGCACGCACCACACCATCTTGAATATCTCGTCCGAAGCCCATCTGCACCTCACAATAGGCAGGGAATCTGAGCGGCGGCGGACCTACCGCGCTCTTCGTCAACAAACCCGGGGCGCTTCATCCCTCTCGGCAGCGGTGACGTGACCAACACGCCGGTTTGTGGCCGATTGTCTGCGGCTATGGCCGCAGAAGATCGGCCACAAACCGGTCTTCACTGGCTCACAACGGGGTGCGGTCCCAGCCAAACGGTGCGTCGGAGATGACGTCCTCACCGATCTCCAACCGGCGGCCGGTCGTTACCAGCGGCACGATCTGCACGAACTCCGGCTTGTCGGGGTCAACCCACGGGAGCGACGCGATCTGGTGCGGCTCGGTCAAGCCATCGACCAAACGTGCCCAACCCTTCACCACCATGCTCCACGCACTCCCCCGACGCGGCTCATACCCGTCAATCTCAAATGCCACCGCGTTGAGCCGCGTGGCGCCAGCGAGCTTGGTCCCTGCCTTCGTGCGGAACACGAGCGTAAGTCCATCGACCACGAAGTTGATCGGGAAAATATCGGGTGCCCCATCAACCTCGATTGCGAGACGCCCGACAGCGGTCTGACGCAGCCGCTCCCAGCACGCTTTGCCAGAGAAAATCTCGGTTCGTTCTGTTGTGGTGTCCATCTCACACTTCGAACACACCCAGGGCGGCCAGGCCAGGGCCGAAAGTCCATGCTGACCCGTAGCGCTCACGCCACCGCCCCCCGTTAGCCAACTGGCGGAACCGTGCAGCTTGGAGTGGGCGCAGCGCTCCCTGCACGATCTGCCAACTCCACCGCAACCCGTCGACATCATCAAGCCGAGCGCACCACCGATCACGGAGTAGCGAGGCAGCTTCGAGTTCGTGACCCTCGATCGGTGCCCGCCGCCCAGCGAGATGGCTGTACATGCCCAAGGCGTATCCGGCCACCAACTCGACGTCCGGCTTGACCGCCATGGCACTCGCGAATCGGAGCCCTCGGTCGGATTCAGGTGAACCAACGACACCAACGATCAGGGATTGTTCATCGACATGTGTGGAATCGAGGACATCGACGATGTTCATAGTTTCATCGTGACCAAATCCCAGCCAGAAGGGCAGGGCCGTTCGACCCTGGCGATCACACGCGTGTACTGGGCACGTCGTACACATGACCTCCAACGCACCAGGGACCGAAATTCTCTCTCACGTCAAGTGCTGGGACTGCTCGGTCATGCCAGCGTCGGTCGAATCGCCATCGACATCGCCGGCAAGCCCGACATTTTCCCCATCAACTACGTGGTCAACAACCAGTCGATCGTGTTCAGAAGTGGTCCGGGAACCAAGCTCGCCGGCGCCGTTCTCCTTCATCATGTTGCGTTCGAAATCGACGGCTACGAACCGAGCGATCGCACCGCTTGGGGCGACGTGATCAAGGGTAAAGCGCACCAAATTGAACGAATGGACGACGTCTTCGCAGCAAAAGACCTCCCCTTGTTCCCGTGGGTTGCCTTCCCCAAGCCCGACTTCGTACGGATTACTGCGATCGAAGTCACCGGACGCCGCTTCACAGTGATCGATACCGCAGCTCCGGATGCTTCGATCGGGTGGAAGCTCGACCAATCCGAGGCCACAGCAGCGCTCTCACCACCCGATGCGAAATAGCACGTCGCCCTTTGTAACACGGCTCAGCACTCACCTCCAGTACGTTCGACATGTATGGCTCCCCCAATGACGGCTCCCAACGTCGCCCGTGATGTCTTGGACCACATCGGTCCGGGAACACAACTGATCGTTCCGCTCGCCAACGGTGAACCAACCGCCGTGCTCGACGCAATCGAAGAAGCAGCCGCGGCCAATGACCCGCGGGTCGATGGCGTCCGAGTCCAGCAGATGCACGCACTCCACGACCGCCCGTACCTGTCGGGCGCATACGGAGACCGGCTCGGCCACATCTCGTACTTTCTCTCCCACATCACGCGTCCGCATTTCAGCAACGGCTCCGTCGGACTCGTGCCAGCGCACTTCTCCGAGGTGTACGAGTTGATGCGAGATCGAGGTGGCCCACACCTCGTCGTTGCCGCCGCATCGCCGCCGGATCGCCACGGTTATTTCTCACTCGGTGTCTCGGCCGACTACACCGCAAGCTTCATCGGACGCACCCCCTTCTTCCTGGAGGTCACCGATGCAATGCCCCGGACGTTTGGTCGGAACCAACTTCATGTCTCCCAAGTGGCGGGCTGGTGCCGGTCCGACCGACCGCTCATCGAGGTCCCACCCAAATCGCCCTCGGCGACCGACCGGACCATCGGAACGCTGGTAGCCGAACGGATTCCCAACGGTGCCACGATCCAGACCGGCATCGGAGCAATCCCGAACGCGATCATGGCGTCACTCGGCAGCCACGAAAATCTTGGTGTCCATACCGAACTGCTGTCCGACGGTGTGGTCGACCTGGTGGAAGCCGGCGTTGTCAACGGCGTAAAGAAACGTCTCAATCGCACCAAGACCGTGGCAACGTTCGCACTGGGAACCGCTCGCCTCCACGACTTCATGCACGAGAACACCGCAATCGAACTCCACGCTGTTCGCTACGTCAACGACCCCCGCGTGATCGCAAACGAAACCACCTTCGTGTCGGTCAACGCCACCCTGTCGGTCGACTTCCTCGGGCAGTGTGCATCCGAAACAATCGGCGGCTCGTACTACTCGTCATCGGGTGGGCAGAATGATTTTGCGCGTGGAGCGATGTACTCACCGGGTGGGCAAGGATTCGTCGTCTTACATTCGACGACATCCGCTGGAGCGAGCCGGATCGTCGCGAAGCTGGCGCCAGGAGACGTCGTTACCACACCGAAAAACACCGTCGACAAGATCGTGACCGAGTACGGAGTTGCCGAACTTCGGGGCCGCTCGATCCGCGAACGCACACTGGCCCTCATCGCGATCGCGGCACCTCAGCATCGTGACGAACTCACTGCATCAGCACGCTCGATGTCCTACATCTGAGGTTCCGGGACAACAGCGACCGGACATGGCCCTCGTGGAGGAGCCATGTGCTGACTGAAACCAGCAACGTTTGAGCCACGGACCCAACGCCTCGTGGCCCCACCACGATGAGGTCGACGTGCTCACAGACCTCAGACAGTGCGTGCCAAGAACCCTCCAGAACGACTCGACGGATCGAATTTCCGTCTGGATCTTCCTCGTCTGCGGCATCCAAAATTCGCTGTCTGCCTGCAGCCAGCTCCTCCCGATACCGCTCCTCGGCTCTTTCGGGTCGAAGCCAAGGAATCACATCGAGCGCTATCAGCGCCGTCACCTTGGCCGTTGCGGGGGCCACTTCGATCGCCCACTTCAGCGCAGCAATCGACTACTCACTGCCGTCGAAGCCGACAACGATGTTGTCGCAGCGGGTTGGCTCCCACGTGGCAGATACCACAACGACGGGCCCGTTCGAGTGCGTGGCAAGGTGTTAGCTGACCGAGCCGGACACGCGGGGCTTGAGCCCGCTCGTACCTCGGCGACCGACCACGACCACGGTCGAGTCGCCGCTTCGGTCGAGGAGTTCGTTGGTCGGCTGCCCCTCAACAACGAGTGAGGTGCGCCCGGAGGTTGCGGCCCCGTTTACGCTTATCAACGCATCGCTGGCAAGTTCGGTGGCCTCCAGGCCAGGCGCAGCTCATCGCTATCGAGGTCAGCAACCCGGTGACCGAAGAAGAACATCATCGGACTCGAGACGTGCCGCGCAGTCAGCACCGAGAGGTCTGCGCCACCGTGCACCTCGTCGCGGTGGCATTTTCTTCTCGCCACATCGGACCAGCCCAAGCCCGACTCGCCGAATGCGCTCAGTCCCTGAATGTCGTCGATGTTGAAATCCAAACCGACGTACGACTCAGTGGCGACCTCGTCGTCAGCGGAATCGACAAAGTACTCGAGAAGCACCCTGGAGAACTCGTGGTGATGTCGTCCCATAGACGCGGCCGCTCGTCGGGGCACAGCACCGGCAGCCTCGGAAGTACCGAGAAGACCCGTCAATCCGCTGCATTCGATTCGGAGTAGAGGTCGCTGCTCCTCTTCGGACGAGTTGGGTTACTCACGCCCGCTGCGACGCAGCTCTACCTCCTCATGGCCAGTGGGTTCTGACAGAAAATCAAGAAGACGGTGTTCGACGCTCCCCGATCCGCCATGCACTTCGCAGCGCACGACCTCAAGGTCCACCAAGTCTGCTGGCGTCATTGGTTAGTGAGGGGATTCCCCGACGGCAAGTATCCGCGCGAGCCACAAGTCATGGGCAAGCTGAGCAAGTTCGCTCCGGGATCGGATGCTTTCCTCGCCGCACTCGGCAACTGGGCGCAACGCACCGTGCGAGACATTCCAAGCAATTGACCCGGCGCTTGCGCTACTTCAGGGCCGAGGGGGACAACACCGGGTAATGACACGCGACCCAGTGACCCGGTGCTGTTTCGGCGAGCTCGGGCTCAGTCGAGGCGCACACATCCGTTGCTGCAGGGCAGCGAGTACGAAATCGGCAGCCTGAAGGAGGATCAAGCGGCGAGGGCAACTCGCCGCTGATCAGTTCACGCGCTGGCGGAAGGTCAAACGAGTGCCCGGGTATCGACGCCAGCAACGCACGGCTATACGGGTGCCTCGGGGTGTCAAAAAGATCAGATGTCTCGGCAACCTCACAAACCTTGCCCAGGTACATCACTAGCACACGATCGGAGATGTTCTTCACGACAGCAAGATCGTGACTGATGAACAACATCGTTAGACCAAACTTGCGCTTCAGGCTTTCGAGCAAGTTCAGAATCTGGGCCTGCACTGAGACATCGAGCGCCGACACCGGCTCGTCGAGAATCAACACGTCGGGCTCCATCACCAGCGCTCGAGCAATGTTGATCCGTTGGCACTGGCCGCCCGAAAACTCATGCGGACGCCGGTCGGCAACATCTTCGTCGCCAAGACCCACCGACACCATCACTTCCGCGACCCACGCATCGATGTCACCCTCGCGGCTCTCGCCCCAGATCTGGATACCTTCGCGCACGAGGTCTCGGACCCGCCGACTCGGATTAAGTGATGACACCGGGTCTTGGAAGATCATCTGCATCGCTCGACGCGCCTGACGCAGTTCCTCACCCTCGGCTGCCACCAGGTCTGCGCCGTTCAGCAGGATCTGACCGCTGGTCACCTTCTCGAGTTGCATGATCGCCCGACCGGTTGTGGTCTTACCGCACCCTGACTCACCCACGATCCCCAGCGTTTCACCCGCGCCGAGGTCGAAGCTCACACCCGACACAGCGTGGACTACTTGCTTCTTCTTTGCTGGGAACTCGACCACGAGGTCGGTCACACTCAATACGACATCGCCGCGCAGATGCCCACGTCCAGTACCAGCCATCAGCTCTCATCTCCTGCGGGAAAGTGGCACCTGAACCAATGATCCTGGTCTGCCTCTGCCGACGGCGAGACGGTGCGACAAACATCTTGTGCTGACGGGCACCGTGGTGCGAACCGGCACCCAGGAGGCGGCTCGAGGAGTGATGGTGGTGTGCCTTCGATCGTGGTGAGCTCAGAGTGGCTCGGCAGAGCCAGGTCGGGCATCGACTGGATCAACGCGACGGTGTATCGGTGCCGCGGGTTGGCAAAAATCTCGCCGGTTCGACCCGACTCGATCACTTCACCGCCGTAGACGATGGCGACTCGGTCGGTGAAGCCCTTCACGACTGCAAGGTCGTGGGTGACCAGCACCATTGCCATCCGTCGTTCCTGCTGGAGCGACGACAGCAGCGTGAGAATTTGGTCCTGCACGGTCACGTCGAGCGCTGTAGTCGGTTCGTCGGCCAACAAAAGGGCCGGCTCGTTGGCCAGCGCGATAGCGATCGTGACTCGCTGGCGCATCCCACCGGACAACTGATGAGGGAACTCGCGCAGTCGACGTTCGGGGGCTGGGATTCCGACCTGTTTCATCAACTCGAGCGCTCGAGCTCGCGCTTGCGACTTCGAGAGGCTGCCGTGCACCACCATTGGCTCGGTGATCTGCGTTTCGATTCGCCGGACCGGGTTCAGGGCGGTGAGCGGGTTTTGCGACACCATGCCAATCTGGGTACCGAGAGTTCGCCGGATCTCGTCCGGTTCGGCGCGAAGCATGTCGACTCCTGCGACCTCGATAGTGCCGGACCGGGTCACGTCGGCGAGCGCAAATGCACCGACGATCGATCGCAAAATCATGGTTTTACCGGACCCCGATTCGCCCACGACACCAAGCGCTTCGCCAGCCTTGACCGACAATGACACGCCGTCCACGGCGTGCACATCACCGTTGGGTGTATGCAGAACGGTGTACAGATCGTCGATGGACAGCACCTCGCCGTCGCTTGTCGACCGGCCGACCGGGCCGATCCGCAAGCGCCGTTGTGTCGCCACCTCGCGTGGGGAATACAACTGACGCATCGAGTCCCCCACAAGGTTGAACGCCAAGATCGTGAGAAACATCACGGTTGCAGGACCCAACGCGACGTGAGCGTGCTTGTCGATGTCGCCAGAACCTTCGGCGATCAACTTGCCCCACGTAATCTCGTCAAGCGACAACCCAATGAACGCCAGCCCACCCTCGGCCACGATCACCAACGCGAAACCGATGAACGCAAACGACAACACCGGAATTGCGATGTTTGGCGCCAGCTCACGCAACAGGATGCGACGCTTAGTGGCACCCATCGCTGCGGCCGCGTCAACGAACTCTCGCTCGGACAGCGCGAAGGAAGCGCCGCGAACGATCCGGGCATAGACGGGGATACCCGTGAGGCTGAACAGGATAATGAAAACCAGCATCGAGTTACCGAACGTGGCCCGAACGGAAATCAGCAAGACCAGCACGGGGAACGCGAGCGCGATATCGATGAAGATCGTCGTGACCGAGTCGAAGCGCCCGCGAAGGTAGCCGGCTGTGACCCCGACAGCACTGCCGATGACCGCAGCGAAAAGGGTCACGGTGATGCCAAGGATCAGGGCGGGCCTGGCGCCTTGGACGACGCGGGCAAACATGTCGCGTCCTCGCCCGTCGCCCCCGAGCAGTGCATTCCAACCGAGACCTTCGAACTTCTCGACCTCACCGGTGCGGATACCCAGTTCATCAGGGTCTCGGATCGGCAAGATGTCACGGAAAACAGCAACGAAAACCAGGCCAACGATCCACATCGCTGACGTCCAGAACATCAAGCCGAGCCGACGCTTGGCCGCTCCCGGCTCTTCGGGCGCTTCGATCGCCACCACAACCTCGGCTTCGGCCTTGACCCCAGCGGGGCCTGGTTCAACGAGCGCCATGTCGAATCCGAGGATCGAGAATTGAATACAGAATGTCGACGAGGAAGTTCATCATCACGTAGGCGAACGTGAGGATGGCGACCACTGCCGCCACGACGTTGAAGTCTTCGAGGACGACCGAGGCAATCACGAGGCGGCCGACGCCGTTGATTGCGAACAGCACTTCGATGATGAACGCACCACCGATCAGCCCGGCGACGTTCAAGCCGACCGCGGTGGTGAAGTTCAGCGATGATGGCCGCAACACGTGACGCCACATGATTCGTCGCTCGCTCAGCCCGCGTGCTTGGGCGAGCATCACGTAGTCCTCCTGCAACGTTTCGATCAGGTCGCTCCGCAGCAATCGGAGATACACCGCAACCAAGTTGAGTGCGAGCACGAGCGACGGCAGGAACATCATGCGGAGGTTGCCAAGCGGGTCGTCGTTCAAGCCCGGCAGGTTGTTGACGATGGTTGGAAACCAGCCGAGTTTCACCCCGAACAGAAATGACATGTAGATGCCCAGCACGAACGCCGGCAACGCCAGAAGGCCGAACGCCGTCGATGAAGCCGCCCGGTCAATGAAGCCACCCGGACGACGCGCCGAGGCCAACGCCAGCGGCACCGCCATCCCGATCGCCATAATCTCGGCAAGCACCATCAACTCAAGCGTCTTTGGAAGAGATTCCCGGATGAGGTCCCAACTGCTAAAGCCGCGCGTGGCGATGGAGTCCCCGAAGTCCAGGGTGAGTGCGTTGCCAACCCAACGGAAATACCGCTCGAAGAGCGAGCCGTCCAGCCCCAGGTCGGAGCGCACCGCTGCGATCACCTCAGGCGTGGCGTTCAACCCGGCGAACCGGACAGCCGGGTCACCGGGCGCCTGGTCCAGCAGGAAGAACGTCACGAACGTGACGACAAAGAAAACAAAGAACAAGCGTCCGAGACGCTGGACAAAAAGAAGCATTGCGTTGTGGCCGCCGGCTCAGCTCACTGCTCGAGCCATACCTCAACCCAGGAAAAGAAGACACCGTTGCTCATCGGGAGCGACGCCGAACCGTCGGGCAAGGTGCCTGGTGTGCCGATGCCATGGAGTTCAGGCAACGTGACTGCGGCTTCGATACCGTTGAGGTGATCGACCCAGATCATTGGAACCTCGTCACCGAGCGCCTGGAGAAACTGGGCGTAGCCCGCCGTGCGAGCAGCTTCGTCGATGTTCTGGCGACCGGCGTCGAGGCCAGCATCGATGTCGGCGCTCACCAGGTTGGACCAGTTGAGGAAGCCACCGGTCGAATGGAAGAACACATAGTTGCCGTCAGGGTCAGTCGACCCGAATTGGAACCACGAGAACGCTTGGAAGTCGTCTTGGATCGCAGTGAGCGCTGACTGGCCCTGACCGATCTCTTTGATTTCGCCGTCAATACCGACGTCGGCAAGGAACGACATCATCACTTCGGCAACTTCGATCACGTCTGCATTGGGTTCGATCGACAACTCAAACTCGATCGGACCGACCTCAGCCTCGTACTCGTCGACAAGTGCCTGTGCAGTCGCCGGATCGAACTGCGGGTAGTTGTTCTCGGTGTACCAGCGGTCGGACGGGTTCAAGGGCCCGTTCGCTGGCACGGTGAGACCCTCGCGGAACGTGTCGATGATGAACTGCTTGTCGATTGCGTGGGCCATTGCCTGCCGGACGCGGAGATCGTCGAACGGAGCTGCGGTGGTGTTCAGCAGCCACAGGTATTCGTTGGCACCTGCGGTACCGATCCACACGTCGGTGGCGTCATCTTCGAGGAAGTCGACAATGTCCTCGGCCTCGGGGCTGATGTAGCCCTGGACATCGCCGGCCTCGAACGCTTGGCGCTTGACCGTCGCGTCGAGGAGGAACTTGAAGTTGATCGCATCGAGGTAGGGCAAGCCCTCGTCGGCCCGCCAGTAGTTCGGGTTGCGCACGACACGTGCTCCGTCGCCCGGTGTCCAGCTCTCGAGCATGAACGGGCCGGTGCCGGTGAACGTCTCGTTGGTGCCGATCGTCGACGGCGAGACCATCCAGCCAGCCTGACCAACGAGTCCGTATGGGAATGCCGCCCACGGCGCACTCATGTCGATCTGGACCGACAGCTCGTCGACCGCGCTGATGGTCTCAATTTGAGCCATCGCGAAGCCAACCGTTGGGCTGTCTTTGAATGCCTGCAAGTTGGCGCGGACTGCTTCGCCGTCGACGGGTTCGCCGTCGTGGAACAGGAGACCTGGTCGCATGGTGACGGTCCATGACGTGAAGTCGTCGTTGGGCGTGAGGC
>JBLFZD010000019.1:0-22595 GCA_047610085.1 Ilumatobacter sp.
AAGCGGGTGTTCGGGAACTCCCGCACGAGCCGGTTGTAGGTCAACGCCTCGTCCTGGGCCGGAATACCCTCGGTGATGCAGACGATGAAGCCGATACCCGCTTCGGCCGCCTCGATGATCGCGCCTGAAGCAAACTTCGGCGGCACGGTTGCGAACGATGCGTTGGCTCCGGTCGCTTCGACGGCTTCAGCCACCGAGTTGAAGATCGGGATACCATCGACATCCTGACCGCCCTTGCCGGGGGTGACACCGCCCACGATCTGGGTGCCGTAGTCGCGATTGCGAAGGCCGTGATACTTGCCCTGGCCGCCGGTGAGTCCCTGAACCAGGACCTTGGTGTTTTCGTCAACAAAAATAGCCATGATTCAAATCCTCAGCTTGCGAGCGCGACGGCTGCACGTGCAGCGTCGAGCATGGTCGGCTCCGAGCGGAGCTTGTCTTCCGGGATACCGGCGTCGAGCAGAATCTGACGCCCTTCTTCTGCGTTCGTTCCATCGAGGCGGATCACGATCGGCGCCTTGAGTTCGACGCGGCCCATGGCCTCGACGATGCCCTTGGCGACTTCTTCGCCACGGGTGATGCCGCCGAAGATGTTGATAAAAATCGACTTGACGTTCTCATCGGAGTTGATCACTTCGAGTGCGCCGGCCATCACGTCGGCATTGGCGCCGCCTCCGATGTCAAGGAAGTTTGCGGCGGAGCCACCGACCTGGTTGACAACGTCGAGCGTCGACATGGCGAGGCCGGCGCCGTTGGCGATGATGCCCACAGTTCCATCGAGGCCGATGTACTGGAGGTCCTTCTCCGCAGCCATCTTCTCGCGGTCATCCATAACGGTAAGGCCCTTAAAGTCCTCCCATTCGGGGTGACGGAACTCAGCGTTGTCGTCGAGCGTGACCTTGGCATCGAGTGCGTGCACCTCGCCGGTCGGCTTGAGGATCAGCGGGTTGATCTCAGCGAGGTCACAGTCGCCCTCGGTGTAACAGCGGTACAGCTTCACAATGATGTCGGTTGCACCATCGACTGCACGCTCTGGCAGACCAGCGGCCACAACAGCTTCGCGGGCTGCTTCGGCGGACAGGCCGTCAACGGGGTCGATGTGGCGCTTGACAATCGCGTCGGGGTTCTCCTCGGCGACCACTTCAATCTCGACGCCACCTTCGCGAGACAGCATCATGAGGTGCTTCTTCTCGGCGCGATCGAGCGTAAAGGAGACGTAGTACTCCTCCTCGATGTCGGAGGCCTGCTCGACCCAGACACGCTTGACGACGTGGCCCTTAATGTCCATGCCCAAAATGTTGCCGGCGTGCTCGCGAACTTCGGCTTCGTTGTCTGCGAGTTTGATGCCGCCAGCCTTACCACGTCCACCAACCTGAACCTGCGCCTTGACGACGACGGGATACCCGGCGTTGTTGGCTTCGGTCACGGCTTGGTCGACGGTGTCGGCGGGGCCGCCCTTACTCACCGGGATGTCGTAGCGGGCGAAGTACTGCTTGCCCTGGTATTCGAACAGATCCACGTCAGATCACTGCTTCCTGTGTTGATTGCTGATTGTCGAGAAGATTGGTGAGAACTCGGCCTGTTGGCATCGGTTCTCGGTGGTGTTGATCAGGAGTTTTCGCGCTCGTCAAGTGCGGTTTCAAGCCATTCGCCGATCGCCCGAAGCGACGATCCAGGACCGAAGATCTCAGAAACGCCCTGCTCTTTGAGCGTGGCGACGTCTCCATCAGGAATCACGCCGCCACCAAAGATCATCACGTCAGCCAGGTCGCGGTTCTTGAGTTCTTCCATCACCCGCGGGAAGAGCGTGAGGTGCGCACCAGACAACAATGACAGGCCCACGCCGTCAGCATCCTCTTGAAGCACGGTCTCAGCGATCTGCTCGGGGGTCTGATGAAGCCCCGTATAGATGACCTCAAAGCCATGGTCCCGAAGAGCACGGGTGATGGTTTTGGCACCACGGTCATGACCATCAAGTCCGGGCTTTGCTACGACGATTCGATACGGACGTTCCACGAACATCAGACCTTACGCAACAGCCCGCCATTTAGTACAACTGCCGCCCAGTTCGACGTCACCTACGGCATCCAAATCTCTCAGCAGTCGCGCAACGAGGTCCATCCCTTCCCGCGGCGACCCTGCCCGTTTCCAGCCCGGGACCGGCACGACAGGGCCACGCGGCGTGGCGTTCGCGTGCCGGGTTGACAGACTGGCGGTGTGCCAGGACTTCCAAGAGTTCCCGAACTGCGCTCCCCCGTTGCGCGGGCGATCGCTCCCGTACTCGGCGGCGTGCTGTTCTTCGCGATGCTGGGACTGTTTACCTGGACCATCGCTGCATTTTTGTCAAGCAGCGATTCCCAGACCTCCGAAAATCTTGCGCCGGCAGCACTCCAACTCGGGTCGGTCAATGACCGAGCCAACGACGTCGCGGAAGAGGGTCCCCTACTGTTCGCTGAACTGTCGACGATCACGGGCGAGCGGTCGATCGTGCTTGATCACCAAGGTGACGACCCAACCGAAGGTTGGACGCTCTACTACGCATTTCCGCCAGGGCGCCCCGACTGCCCGGTGGAGCAAGTCCGTGGAACCGCCACATTCATCGACTGTGAAGGAAACAAACTCGATGTGACCGAATTGTCGCCGCCCACCGACTCGGTTCGGCCGGTCGTGGAAGATCAGACGACCCTCTATCTCGATCTCAGCGCGTTCAGCCGCGAAATCGCAACAAGCGAGCCCGCAACCACCGGGGGCTGAACTGATCCGGCCTAGGCGCTCTCGCGCCGAAACGTGAGAGACCCGGTGACCTGAATCAGGCGTCAGCGGCAGCGAGGGCGTCGACGAGGCGCACAGCGAACTCTTCGCTGTGCTGGTCGAGCTTGCTGCGGCTGATGGCGAGGCCGCCGATCACGTACGCACCAGTGTCGCCAACAGCGCTTGTGAGCCGATCGAGCGATTTGCCTGGATCCAACGCAAACGTGCAGAACGCTGCGGCCTTCTTGCCACGCATGGCCGGCAAGTTCGAAATGCTGTTGACCGCCCACGGGGCTTGGCCGAACACAAACGCGCCGTGCACCCAGGTACCAACGAGAACAATGTCAGCGTCTTGAATCGCTGCATGATCGGGCTGACGGACCTTCGACAGGCCAGTGATGGTCCACCGTTCCTGCGCCAGGAGGTCGGCGGTCTTTTCCGCTGCCTTCCACGTGTTGCCCGTCAAACTCTCGACCAAAATTGCTGCCTTCACGTAGAACAGTCTGCCACGCCTACCCCCCGTCGGGACGATCTGCGGCGCGACGTCGCATCACGATCTGCATCGAATTGCTGAACATCAGCGTCGCGAACACCACAGCCGGAAACCAAAGTTGTCGAACCAGGCAGACGATCAGCAGCACCGCCAACACGGCGATCAGGACGATGTTGACGCGCAGCAACTTCTGCGCCGGGGTGAGTTTGCTCATCGTCATCCGATCTTCTTCAACGGCGCCCAAGCAAGCGACAGGTGTTTGAGGCCGACGCCGCCCGAGAAGTTGATGACCGCTTCGGTCTTCTCGCCTTCACCATCAACCGCGATGATCGTGCCGGCTCCGAACGACGGATGCTCGACCTTGTCACCAACGTGCAGCCCGAGCTCCTGGCTATTCGCTGGCTCGGTAGCTTTTTGTCCAGCTCGCATCGCTGCGTCGACAACGCGGTTTTTGTGGGCGTCGTCAGCGTCCTTGATGTCAGCATTGATGTCGATCCCGCCGGCCTCTTCGCTTTTGCGCCCACGCTGGTATGGCGTCGGATCGCTGCGATACGCCGACCCACGTTCCTCGCGGTAGCTCTGGCGGCCGTAGGACGAGCGGCCGGACACGTTGCCTTTCGACTCGATCAGCTCGGCCGGGATCTCATCGAAGAACCGTGACGGAGGGTTGTACTGGGTGGACCCGAACAGCTGGCGACTCCATGCGTGGCTCATGTAGAGCTTCTGCATCGCACGGGTAATGCCCACATATGCCAGACGGCGTTCCTCTTCCATCTGGTCCGGCTCTGTGAGCGCACGGACATGAGGAAAGACACCCTCTTCCACTCCGGCCAGAAACACGATCGGATACTCCAGACCCTTCGCCGAATGAAGCGTCATCAGGACGACCTGATTGTCATCGTCGAGTTGGTCGGTGTCAGCCACGAGTGCGACCTGTTCCATGAACTCTTCGATCACCGTGAACTCGCGAGCCGAGCCGACTAATTCGCCGAGATTCTCGATGCGGGTGTGCGCTTCGACGGTGTCTTCGGCTTCGAGTTCGGCGAGGTAGCCAGACCCTTCGAGCGCGAGTTGCAGCACATCACCCGGCCCGTAGGACGAATCGGACGCCGTTGCGGTCAGACCGTCAAGCAAATCAACAAACGACGAAATACCGCGGAGCGCCTTGCCGGACACCCCAGCCTCGTCGCAACGTCGCAATGCTTCGACGAAGGAGACGTCCTCTAAGCGCGAGAATGCGTCGAGCTTGTCCACACTTGCATCGCCGACACCTCGCTTCGGCGTGTTGAGGATGCGCTTCATCGACACCTCGTCGGCCGGATTCAGCACCGTGCGCAGGTACGCCATTGCGTCTTTCACTTCGCGCCGGTCGTAAAAGCGAGTACCGCCGACCACCTTGTACGGCACCCCAACGCGCATGAAGGCTTCTTCGAGCACACGGCTCTGAGCGTTGGTGCGATAGAGCACCGCCATGTCGCGCCAGTTCGTGCCATCGGCTTCATTCTTCTGGAGCGCACTCGAGGCGATGAACGTGGCCTCATCGCCTTCGTCTTCCGCGTGATATCGGGTGATGATCTCACCACTACCAAGTTCGGTCCACAGCGCTTTCGGGCGACGTTCGGTGTTGTTATCGATGACCGCATTGGCCGCATCGAGAATGGTTTGCGTGCTGCGATAGTTCTGATCGAGCACAACGGTGGTGACGTCCGGGAACGCTTCTTCGAACTCGATGATGTTGCGGAAATCGGCGCCCCTCCATCCATACACCGACTGGTCGGTATCACCAACGACGCACACGTTGTGATGACCGCCGGCCAGCATCAGGACGATCTCGTTCTGCGCCTGGTTCGTGTCCTGGTATTCATCGACCAGGATGTTGGTGAACCGCTCGCGATAATGCTCGAGGATGTTGCCGTGCTCTTTGAAGAGCTTGACGACGTTGATGAGCAGGTCGTCAAAGTCCATCGCTCCGGCCTTCATCAGGCGGGCTTGGTACTCGGCGTAGATCTCGGCGTGCTTGCGGTCGAAGATGTTCTCGGCCGTCTCGGCCATCTCTTCGGGGGTGACAAGTTCGTTCTTTTTGAGCGAGATGATTCCCTGCACACCACGCGGCGTGAACCGTTTGGAGTCGAGCCCAAGGTCACGAATGACGTACGACACGAGTCGGTTCGAGTCGGCCGAGTCATAGATAGAGAAACGGCGCGGGTAACCGATTGCTTCGCCGTTCGCCCGCAAGATCCGCACGCATGCGGAGTGGAACGTCGAAACCCACATCGTTTTCACGACCGAGCCGATGAGTTCGTGTACTCGCTCGCGCATCTCTGAAGCGGCCTTGTTCGTGAACGTGATGGCCAGAATTTTCGACGGGTGCACCCCCATATGAACGAGGTTCGCGATGCGATGGGTCAGCACACGAGTTTTTCCCGACCCGGCGCCAGCGACCACCAGGAGCGGACCGCCTTCGTGGACAACAGCGTCGAGTTGGTCGGGGTTCAGCCCATCGACGAACGGTGACGGGCCCGACGGGCGAGGACGATCGGGTGGACGCCCCATGAGGTCGGCTGCACCCTGATCGAGCTCGTCACTCGACGGAGGCGGGGCGGCCGACGATTCGGCGGGGTGCGGGATGTCGGCGAACAACTGCTCATCGGTCATGACGTCGACCACTCTAGAGACGGGGTATAACAACCAGCGGAGCCCGGTTGGCTTGTCGAAGCGAGCACGTGCATCTCAGTGAACCTGATCCCGGGAAGCCGGGATCAGAATCACTCAGAACGACGAGCAGCCCGAAGTCAACCGTTCGGCAGTTGCACTCCGGACCCGGCATCCTGGAGGAATGAGCACCGCCGAGTTCGACCCCGAGGCCAAAGAACGTGCGCTGCGCGCCGAGTCGTCCTCATGGGACGTGTCGAATCCTGTCCCGGCAAACCCGCAAGACATACCAATCATCGATATCTCTGCGTGGGTCGCATCGGATGACAACGCTGACCTCACGGCGATCGGTGCCAACGTCAACGCCGCGTGCGAAACCGTCGGCTTCTTCCAACTGACCGGGCACACAGTCGAGCGGTCACTCATCGACGAGATGTTCGACATGAACAAGCGTTTCTTTGCGCTCCCCCTCGACGCGAAGCAACAGATCCGCATGGATCGGACCGAGTGGCCTGTCGGCGGCGTCGGGTACCTCCCGATGCACTCGCGCAAGCTCCCGAGTCGGGCCAAGGCGAACCTCAACGAGGCGTTCCTGATCAAGGGCAACCGCGATCTCACCCTCGACGACAGCCAGTGGCTCAAGGAGAACCAACTGCCGGGATTCCGCGACACGGTCATCCGCTACGCCACGGCGATCAACGAACTCGCACTGAAGCTTCTCCCGATCTACGCAACCGCCCTCGGACTGCCCCGCGACTTCTTCGCACCAGGCTTCGCGTACCCCTCCTGGCGGTTGCGCATGACTCACTACCCCCCGGTCCCTGAGGAACGTGAAGTCGATGCCGATTTCGGAATCCCACCGCACGTGGACACCACCTTCTTCACACTTCTGCTCCAGAACGCCCCCGGCCTCACCGTCTACAATCAGAAGCGCGAATGCTGGATCCAGGCGCCGGTTGTCGATGGTGCGTTCGTGGTCAACTCGGGCGAGCTACTCAAGCAGTGGACGAACGACCGCTACGTGAGCGTTCGTCACTTTGCGAACAATAACGCCGCCGACTCGCGCTACTCGATCCCGTTCTTTTACAACGCAGCTGCGGACTACCCGATGGAGTGCCTACCCACCTGCCACAGCGCCGACAACCCGCCGCGATACCCGACCATCTCCTATCAACAGAGCCAGGCCGCAGCGCAGGGTGAATGACGAGACACATCACGATCAGAGCGTGCCGATGTTCGCAACGCGATACTCCCATCCCGCCGCCCAGTCATCAAGGTTCCCCGCTGCGCAGCACTCGCGTGATCTCGAGCATCGCAATGCCACACAGCAGGTCGAACAGCGACGCAGCCAGCACGGTGCAGCGCACATTGCGCACGCCACTCGACGCGCCGACCGACCGCCGGACCTCGGCTCAGCGACGATGCCTCATGCTCGTAAAACTTCGCGAGGCGTGCCCGAACGTGGCTCACGGAGGCAGTCTCGCGTTCGAGCCCGAACCGTTTGGCTACGGTGCTCGACATCTGCAACAGCTCGCGAAAGAGAGACACTCATGTCGAAGGTCACCATGATCGGCACAATGACCTGCCAAGACGGCAAGAACGAAGCGATCGAGGCCATGTTCGCTGACATGGTTGAGGCAAGCAAGGAAGAACCTGGCTGCGAGATCTACTCGTACCTCCGAGGCGAAGGCAACGATTACCATTTCTTCGCGCTCATGGCCGGCCCCGACGCCATGCAGGCCCACGGGCAGAGCGACGCCATGCAGCAGGCGATGACTCCAATGGGTGACGTGCTCGCCGGCCCGCCGCAGATGATGGTGACGCACCCCGTAGCTGCCAACGGCTTCAACCTCTGACCCGACCTCAACTCGCGGACCAACCCCTTCGAGCGCGGTTGGCTCACCAAACTCTTGGACGGTGACGTGATTACTCACGTCGGTGACGGCCCGATTGACCAGGTATGGCCTGTGGCGTTCGCAGGAGGACGGCGGCGCCGAACTGAATCAATTGACGATGCCCAGGATCGGGCTCATCGCGAAGTCTGGTGGAGGCGACCCAAATGCTGCGGCGACCGACCGGGGCAACGAGATGTCGGCAAGGAAGAGATCTCCGACGCTGGTTGCGTGGCGCATCCCAATCTTTGGGAGCGCCAGTGTGAGCGTGGCGTCGGCCTCCACCACCATCCCGGGCTTCTCCCCTGTGGATGCGTCGAGCCCGCTGGGAACGTCGAGCGACACGACCGTCGCATCGCGTGCGTTAATGGCCTCGATCAGATCCCGACTGGAGCCGCCCGGCGCGCCCCTCAGCCAATAACCGATCACCGCAGCGTCACCGATTTCGTCATGAACCTCAACACCCATGCGTCGGAAAGATCGTCAATCGGGGCAATCATGTCGGAACGAACACCCGCCTCGATGAGTGCACGAGGCCTCCCGACATGTCTTGCGCCAAGGTTGGCGACCCAGATAAAACGACCGTCGAGTTCATGAGACGAAGCGATGCCCTTCCAATGAGTGCACAATCACGCCGTTCGGATCAGTCACGATCGTCGAGCGCAACCCACCGGCCTACTGCCCGGATGGCTGTGTCGGTACCCGCCTCAAACGGAGACGGACGTACGCGCAGTTTCGCGGACAACTCCGGCCAACTTCGGGAGGACACACGGGCGCCCTGAGCAGGCATCCCATGTACGGATACCGCTGGAAACCAAAGGCTTGGCCGAGAGATTGTCAACCTGAGCGGCAATTAGCAGCGCCGTCGAAAGCGACTCGGGTCAATAGCAACTCCATAGCTCAGCGTTGTTCACCTCAACGTCGGTGATCGGTGCACCGTCGATGCAGTTCCAACCGTCACCCGCACTCATGCGGCTCCTGACGATTCGAACACGACCCCGAGGGTTGATCAAAATAGGGCCGGATTCAATTGCGCTCACGAAGAATCATCGGTCGATGCCCGAGCAGGGTTGAGGATCTTCTCGGCATTGTCTGTCTGCACTCTCAGGGCAGGCCACACATCGCTTCCTGACCACAAGTTCGGAAAGTGCCAGGCCGAAAGCGAACAAAGTTCGGAAAGTGCCAGGCCGAAAGCGAACGGGGGGCGGGGCTAGGACTCAGCGAGTTCGGCGAATTCGAGCCAGGCCGCTTCAAGGTTGTTGAGTTCCGACTGGGCTTCAGCCAGAACCGCACCCCGGTCAGCAAGCACCGTGTGATCAACGGCCGACGCCAGTTCTGCGTTGAGTGAATCAACACGCTTCTGCGCCTTCGCCATCGCCTGCTCCGTTTCGCGAAGTTTGCGACCGATCGTTGAGGCGCTCGGCCCGGTGCGCGCCTCCTTTGGTTTGCCCGAACTCGCTGTCGACGTCGAACGCTTCTTGGGAGCCGATGGTGCGCCAGATCGTGCGCCTCCCAGCGCAGCACGCTCAGCGAGCCACCCGGTCACGCCACCTGGCACGCGACGCATGGTTCCGCCCGGTTCGATCGCCAAGACATGGTCGGCCACGCGGTCGAGGAACGCTCGGTCGTGACTTGCAACGACGAGCGCCCCGGGCCAGTCGTCGAGGAACTCCTCGAGTGAACGCAGCGTGTCCAGGTCGAGGTCGTTCGTCGGCTCATCGAGAATCAGCAGATTCGGCTGTTTGGCCAACACCATCACCAGCTGCAACCGCCGCTTCTCGCCACCCGACAGCATGCGAACCGGGGCGTACTGCGCAGTCGAGTCAAACCAGAACTTTTCGAGGAGCGCCTTGTCTTCGTGATCAGGCTCTCGGTGCGGGCCGGCCACCATCTTGCGGACCGTCATGTCCGGATCGAGTGATGCCGAATGCTGATCGGCGTATCCGACCACAACGGTCTTACCGACCCGGATCTCACCGAGCGCTGGTTCGCGTCGTTGCGCCACGATGTCGACCAGCGTGGTCTTGCCGGAACCGTTCGGCCCCACGACCGCGAGACGGGCCCCGGGTTCAATGACCAAGTCGACGTCGCGGAAGATCGTTGTCGGCTCGCCGCCCGGGCCGTCAAACTGTTGTCCCACACCGATCAGTTCGACAACCTGGTTACCGAGCCGGGCCGTCCCGACGCCGAGTTCGAGGTCGTTGGCGCGCACACCAAGGTCGCGCGGACCACCCGAAACAATTTCGTTGGCCGTGCGCAGCCGAGCCTTCGGCTTGGCGGTTCGTGCTGGAGCACCGCGCCGCAACCACGCGAGTTCCTTGCGGGCCAGAATCTTTCGCGTCGATTCTTCTTGTACTTCTCGATCGATGCGTTCAGCTCGGGCATCGAGGTAGGTCGCGTATGCGCTCGCACCCTTCTCAGCCTGATGGATAAACGATCGGCCATGATCGAGTTCGACCACTTTGCTCGGACCAACCTTGGTGGTGAGACGGTCAAGTGCATGGCGGTCATGTGTAACCAGCACCAACGCTGACGACATCGCCACAAGCCGGGCTTCGAGCCATTCGATTGCTTCGAGGTCAAGGTGGTTGGTGGGCTCGTCGAGCACGATCATGTCGTGACCGTTCTCCGCATCACCATCGCTGTTGTCGGACAACATTTTGGCGAGGGCTACTCGCTTGGCCTGGCCGCCCGAAAGTTCGTTGGTCTGCCGGTCAAACAGCGGTTGCACACCAAGCGAGGTGGCGACCGCAGCAACTTCCCAACCTTCACCGAGGTACTCGGACACCTTGCCTGGCGGGAGCACCGGATCTTGCTCAAGCATCGTGATGCGCGCCCCACGACCGAATCGCACGTCACCGCTGTCGGGCTTCAAGGCACCCGTCAATATTCTCAGCAGCGTGGTCTTACCGGAACCGTTCACACCGACCACTGCGACTCGATCGCCTCGGGAGATCGTCACGTCGAGATTTTCGAACAGCACCTTGTCCGGCTGCTCCAGTCGAACTCCCGACACATCGACACAGATCACGGTGCGACGATACGACCCAACGGTCGAGTTGCGGTGGGTTGAGAGCCGACAACGGGGTGCCGGAGCTGCATCACACCCACTTTGACCTCCGCAAGCCGCAGGCCAGAGATCGACAGCGGCTTCGACATTGTTCCGCGCCGGGTCGAGTTTGCATACGTTCTCGATGAGGTTGACGATCGATCACTGCAGACTGCCCGCGTTCGCGAGGACATCGACATCGACTCCTTTACCAATGATGATGTGAACGTCGCGGGCTCGATGCCGAACGACTCGTTCGGCGGCAGTCCGAGCGAGCGTGGACCGATTTGCCGGATGGAGCCGCTGCCTCGAACGATATGGATCAGTCGAGGTTGGTCGTCCTGTTCGGACTTGCGCCGCAGGTACCCGATAGGGACGGCGAGATTCTTCGAGTCGGGACCAAACTCGTCGTCCCGGTGCGTTTGTAAATCGTGGCGTGGTCCAGCACATTGCCAGTATTCCGCGCGAGCAGTTCGAGGCGGCCATCGTCAGCGATGAGGACCGACGTCGCCGGGTCCACGTCGTTCAGCCCCACAGTGCGCCGGTCCACGTTCCCGCCACGGCAAACGTGCGTCGGTCACCTGTCCAGGCCAGCGGGCTCGCCTCTGCCAGAGTGAACGCGTGGATGACGGGAAGCAGGAACAAACGAAGATCGCAGTGATTGCCATCGGCGGTGTGATTGGAGCGACGGCCCGGTGGGCTGTCGGCGAATTCGCCGACGTAATGCCACCCGAACAATTCCCGTGGCACACCCTCGCGGTCAACCTTGTTGGTTGTCTGCTTATTGGTGTCGCTGCAAGCAGACTACGACGCGACACAATCGCTTGGGCGTTCGCCGTGACTGGAGTACTCGGCGGTTTCACCACGATGTCGTCATTCGCCGTCGAGCTGACCGATTTCGCCGACGACCGGCAAACCGGAACCATCGTTGCATATCTCGGCATCACGCTGATCGGGGGGCTCGCAGCCCTCATGGTCGCCGAACGAATCACCCCAACCCGCCGCCAGGCCGATCCGGCATGACCGCAGCGTTCTTCGTCCTTGCCGCAGCTGGTGGGGCTCTGGGCCGATATGCGGTGTCGCGTTTCATCTGTTCGTGGCAGGCACTCCTCGTCGTGAACACCGCAGGCGCCGCGCTGCTCGGGTTGGTCACGAGTCGTGACGTCAGCTCGGCCACTGCAACAATCATCGGGATCGGTTTTTGCGGTGCGCTCACAACGTTCTCGTCCTTCGCTCTCGAAGTTCGACAACTCGGCCTCCCGTACGGGCTCTTGTACGCAGCGTCCACACTGGTCTGCGTTACCGGCGCTGCCAGCCTGACGACCACCTTGTAACGTTCGTCGCCGTGAGTCACCTCGTTTGCTCGGAACCCGAGGCCATCCGAGCGCAGTCACCGCCTCGAGCACCAGACGGTCGCCGCAACCGTACGGCAAACGCTCACGACCATTGGTTCACAGAATTCCTGTGACGTGTCCGAAGTGGTGAGCTGGCTCGCCGAGCGTGGCCATCACGCGACAGCTGCCAACGCTGGCGGCCTGAAGCGGCGCCACGATGTTGAACTGCACGTCGCGTCCTTCAGCGCTGCCGGCGAGGTCGCTGCCGCCCCCTGCGAGTTGGGTTTTGAGCGCTGGGAACGATGGATCGGAGCTGCAGGCGAATCGTTTGGGCACCACGCCGACCAGATCACCGTTGCCCGGACACGAGACCACAGTTTTGTGCTGCGCATCCGTTGGGGAACGGCGCACGCGGCGGGACGCCTCACTCGCGTGTTCCGACCGACTCGGGGCGGTTGGGACATGACCACGCTCCCCCGTCCACTCTTGCGGGCCTACTCGCTTGTGCGATCGGTGCGGCTTCTCCTGGAGCGCTCGGTCGACGTGACCTGCACGCATCGGGTCTCGGGCCATTCCTCGCAACTCCAGCATCGTTGATGCCAGCACTCTTCGACCTCGCAAAAAATCAGCGCTGACGATGTCGTTGTTGACATCGGATGTGGAGACGGCCGCCTCGTTTCGGCAGCGTCGACACAGTTCGGCTGCCGGGGAATTGGAGTGGAGCGAGACGGCGACCTCGTCGAACTTGCGCGTGAGCGCGTCCGCTCAGATGGCGTTGAGGACCCCGTCAACATCGAAGTCTTCGAAAAGGAACCCGAACTCGTCGACGCTTGACGCCGGCGTCGTCCAGGCCTGGTGTGTACTCAGCGGCTGCTCGGGCGACTCGGTGTGGGGATCGATGATCGAAGGGCAGGCTTCGCCGCCAGCGCCTGTCGGTCGGCCAAGAACCGGGCGGGGTGGGATACTCGGCCAATGCGGAGCACCTCGGTCGCGACCACGGCGACGCTGGCCGGGATCGCTGCCCTCCATATTGGTTGGGGCGAGGTGCATCGTTCCCATTTAAAGGTCGAGAAAGGCTCGCAGACTCAGTCGCAGGTGCAGGCGTCATGCCCCGTCCTCGGGACTGTTTCACTGTTGCAGGGATGTTGGCCTGCGCCGCTGGCCTGGTCGCCGACGTGCTGCCGCTCGGCACGACGGAGCGACGCTCCGGCGTGGTCGGCGTCGCACTGGTTCTGGCGAGCCGCGGTGCAATCAGTGTGACAGGGTAGACCGGGTTGATCATCCCTTGGGCCCCGTCGACGCACTTCAATGACCTTGATCAGCGGTACTACCGGCGACTGCGCATTCTGCTCGCAAGCGGTGCGCTGCTGTCCCTTTACTGACGCTCACCGCTTCCCTCGACCGGCGTTCGAGGCGCGTGGCCGATTCTCGAGACCATTGACGTCAGTGCGAAATCAGTTGCTGGAGGCGATGGCGAGTTCGAAGCCGGTGGTAGCCGAGACGTTGTCGGCGATCCTGGACCAGAAGTCGTCGATCGACGACAGCGGTGCAGGAAAGCCCGACAACACATCGAGCTCAAAGTGTTCGATGTGTTCGAGACCCAGGTCGGGTGGTCGAGCGCCGACGGACAACATGATCGTGCCATCGGCTCGGATTGTGTGGAGGTGCCCATTTGCCCGCGTTTGGTCTGCCACAAATGTTTTGACGTGAACACGTTGTGCGATGCGCACTTGATCCGACTGTTCAACTGGATGGTTTCGCCCAATCCGGCAGCCCATTCGGTGTCGTGATCAACCTGATTGAACCGGGCGGGCATCCGACAACCCGGATGCTCACAGGTCCGAATCAGCATCATCGCCGCCACCCGTGCCGACCCGGTAAACAGACGCTGTTTGCGACCTCGATCGATCACGGTGCCAGCTGAATCAACAACACTCAGCAAACCAACCGTGCGACCCAACGACCGCCACTCCACCAATGGCTTCGTCGATCAACACCGCGAACATGTCCACTATTGCACCGAACACATGATCGGTGTCAATATTTTGGGCTGCCTTGAATACTGCACCGCATCTCCTCCACCCACCAGTCCACGCACTCATCAGCGGTGACACAACGCCTCAATCGCGTGAGGTCGCTTCGCCCGGCCAGCGCAGCACCGTGTGCACCGTGGCCCAGTCGGGTTCATGAAGATTAAGGAACTCGGCGACTTCGTCAGCGCGATCGTCGGGCAGACAGAGCCGCCGCAAGGTCGACCGAACGCGGCTCACTGGGTCGGACGCATTGCGCGCCAACGGGGGACGGGGCATCTCCCAACGCTCCGGCTGAATCTTCATCTCCCGCAGCACCGCAGCCAAATCATTGGACGTGGGTCCGTTCGGGCGTTCAATGTTCCAGAAGCGTCTCCACGCGTTGTTCCACGCAGCCTGAGGGTGAGCGGTGGGGAGCACGAGGACCACGGCGAGACGCGCTCGGCCGGTGAGCGCACCGATAAACGGCTCAATGTCAGCCACATTGTAGGCGACGTAATGACACACCACGACGTCCGCGATTGGAGCATCGAGCACCACGTCGGGCCAGTTGCCCTGAATGGTCATCGACCGAGCCCCGGCGGTTGCTGCGGCCTCGGTGAACGCCGCGAGCATCGCCGCGTCCTGGTCGACACCGATCACCCGCTCGGCCGGCGGCACGAGCGACATCGCCGCTCGACCGCCACCGCAGCCAATATCGAGCACTGAGCCGCCCGAAAGCGGCAGCACGGTGCGCGCCACCTCAGCGGCGAGCACCGTTCGGTCAAGTGTGTCGTCGACCGCGAAGGTCGCCGTGTCATGCGCGTACGGAGACCGCGGCGCCTGTTCCAAGATGCTGTCGGGGATCGCCCACTCCGCCAGAGCGTCAGCCCAACGTTGCGCAGCGGTCACCGATCCGCCCTCCGATTCAGTCAGCGAGAATCCTGACGGGAAGCACTCGTGGTCCGCGGATCTGGCCGACGGACCAAGTGGTCTCGCCGGCCAATTCGAAGTTCGGGAAACGAGCGACGAACTCTTCGATCGCAACCCGCAGCTCCAGGCGAGCCAGGTTTGAACCGAGGCAACGGTGAATACCTAGCCCGAATGCGGCGTGGCGGTTCACCTCACGGTCGATGATGAATTTATCGGCATCTTCGAACTGCTTCGGGTCACGATTGGCAGCCGGGAACGGCAGCAGCACCCAGTCGTCCTTCTTCATCGCATTGCCATGGAAGTCGTGATCCTTGGCGACCATGCGAGCCATCGTGACCGGCGCATACGCACGAAGGAACTCTTCGATGGCGAAGGTCATCACCTCGGGGTCATCGATAAGACGCTGACGATCACCGGGGGTCTGGGCGAGGTGCCAGAGCGACGAGCCGATGGCCGACCACGTTGTGTCGATGCCGGCGACGAGCAGCAGGATGATCGACCCACCGACCATCTCGTCGGTCAGCTTCTCACCATCGATGTCGACACCCATGAGGTAGCTCGTGAGGTCATCACGCGGGTTCTCACGATGGTCTTCGATCTGGTCGGCGATGTACTTGCCCAGGTCGTCGAGCCCGTCACGTGTGCCCGGCTCTTCGTTGATGCGCTCCATGGCGTCATACACGAACGTACGGAACAGCGCTTCGTCCTTTTCAGGGAATCCGAGCATCCGGCCGATCACGTTGACCGGGATGTGCTGTGCGTACTGCACTGCAGCATCAACGATGGTCTCGCCGGGAACGACCTCGCCCATCTCGTCGAGCAAGCGACGACAGAGCGTGCGAATTTCTTCTTCCCACGGCTCGATCTGCTTCGGAGCAAACGGCGGGAGGAGGAGGCGACGTGCCATGCCGTGGAAGGGCGGGTCACTCGAGATCGGCGGCACGCCACCGACCGGTGCGGGCATCGCCAAGTCGCCCGGGCGGCCGACGGACACCACTACGGCGCGGCTGGTGAAGTGATCGGTGTCGTAAGCGATCTCCTGCACCGTGTCGTGGGTAATTGGCGTCCACATACCGCCATAGCGGTCGGAGTGAGCCACGGGGCAACCGTCCTCGCGGAGCTGCTTCCACACCTCGGGAGCGTTCGCGTTGTAGTGCGGGTCTGCGTGGTCGAAGTCGGTGGCGTAGTCGGTGACGGGGCCGTAATCATCAGCGTTGTACGGCACTCGCTGCCACACATCGGTGCCTTCGGGTGAGTCACCAAAGATCGGATCGCGGTCACCAAAGCCGCGGCTCGTGGGCTCGGACGGGAGGCTGGCCTCGCCGATGTCGTCGTGAACGGTGTCAGTCATATCGATTTCTTCAATCTCCAGTGAGCGTGATGGCGTATTCGGGGCAGTTGGCGGCGGCGAGGCGAGCTTTGTCATGCTGGTCGGCGGGAATTTCGCCCTCAACCATCAGCACGGCCTGGCCTAAGTCGTCCACGTCAAAGAGCTCCGGCGCAAGGGCATAACAACGATTGTGCCCCTGGCACTTCTCGGCATCGAGATGGATCTGCATGTGAGCTCCTGGCATTCGGCGCTGCCTGCGCAGCACCCTTGATGGTTTGTTCATGTCGAGCTTATTCGAACAGTGTTCCAATCTTGCTACTTCCGGCGTTGGAAGGCAAGGCCTAACAGGGCATGTCACACTCAAACCGCTGAGCGCCGACAGCTTCAGGTTGCGGTCCGTCGCGAGATGACGAGGAATCCAAACGCTGCAGGAAGCGTGAGAATCGCCGTCGCCGCGCCAATCGACAACCGTGACGATGCAAGCGTTCCGACAAGAACCGGGGTGAACAGAAGCGCTACACGCGAACCACCGGTCAGCGCACCGAGCCCAGCGCCAGGGCGCCCGGGATACTTGGCCGCGTCGTCGTACAGTTTAGGGAATTGAGTGGCCACACCAAGACCAGCAATCAGGTAGCCAACGGTCACGATCCATTGGGTCGGAGCAAACGACGCAACCGTCAAACCGATCATCGTCAGGGCAATACCGATGTCGGCAACGCGTTGGTGCCCGCACCGCAACAACATCGAATCGCCCCCAAAGCGACCGATTGTCATCCCTGCCGTGAACGCCACATAGGCAAGCCCGGCAACCCCCGCAGTTGCGCCAAAGTCATCGCTGAGCCGAAATGCCGCCCAATCGCTCGAGGACAACTCCATAACGATCGAGCAGCCACCGGCGAGAGCAAACAGCGCTAGCGGGCCGCGCAACCATCGCTTCGGAATCGAGACCGGGGCGACACCCGGCGTGCCAGCGGCCATCCCATCGACGGCGTCAGGAGGAGACGAATGGTGTTCGTCCTCGCGAAGCAAACCTGACCCCACGACCAACACCACTGCCAGCAAGGCCACCGCGACAACGAGCAGATGCACCTTCAGCGAAACCCCAAGCCCAGCGAGTTGAGACGCTGCCACGCCGCCGACCACCGTGCCCAGACTCCATAGCCCATGCAAGCGATTCATCACCGGCGCAGCGCGGCGACCGCTGATCCACGACCCCTGCAGATTCATCGCCGAATCGACCAGCACGTCGAAGATCGACATTGCCGCAAGCCCGACAACGAGCACGGCCGGAACTGTCGCCACACCGACGATCGACAACGAAGCACACAAGAGCACGCCCGCAAAGATCAGTAGGCGTCGCGTCCCAAAACGCTCCACCATCCGCCCAACGATCATGCTGCCGAGCACTCCCGAGAGCGCACCAATCGCCAGGAGACGACCCAGCGCATCGTTGCCGATATCGATGTGATCGCGGATCTCGGGCAAACGTGGCACGAACGATGCAAACAGCATTCCGTTCACGAAGAACTGTGCAGCGACCGAGGTGAGTGCCCGGCGGTCGGTCGCGGAAAGACCGTCGCCGTTCATAGAGCGCTCACGATGTCACAACTGCAAGCTCTGGAAGACCTGTGTTGTTCGAACTTATGTTGTTCGAACCGAGTTGGAGCAACACAAGTTGGCGGGTCAGGCGTGGAGGTGCGCGACGATCTCGGCGACGCGCTCGGTGGCATCTTCGAGTGTCATGTCGATCACCGCAGCGATCGGACGGTCCTGTCCGGTCACCGATGCGAGCGGGCCACCGCGAACGGTTCCCGCCGTCAGCACAACCAGTGATTGCCCTGCAACCGCGTCGTTGGGGGATTCGCGCAGGATCGATGCCTTCGCAATGGTTTTCCACACGGTCTCGATTCGGTTCATACCGGGCCGCGACGGCGTGTTCACACCACCGAACTCAAACAGTTGCGTGAGACCATCGGCGCGGGTGCCCCGAACGCTGACCGTCACGCCAGGGGCGACGCGAACGTTGTCGTCGAGCGTTTCGAAGCCACATTCGGCTAACAGCGTCCGAGCCATTTCTTTGACCGTGCGCCGATCGGGCAACTCGGTGGGAGCCAGCGATGCAATGCGCTCATCGGCGGCACGCACGTAGGCATGGTCGGTGTCGTAGCCGACGTAGTGGCGACCGGTCCGCTTGGCAGCCACACCCGTGGTCCCCGAACCCATGAAGGGATCGAGCACAACGTCACCATCGAAGGTGAACAGATGCAGACATCGCTCGACGAGTGCTACCGGGAACGGCGCAGGGTGGCCGACCCGCGTCGCCGACTCTGCGGGGATCTCCCACACGTCGAGCGTTGCTTCCATGAACTCGTCGCCAGGGACGGTCGGGCGCCCATCGACTCCGGCACCATTGCCGCCGCGACCGACGCGGTCAAAACGACCCTTGCTGGCGATGATCAAACGTTCGGTCGTGTCGCGCAACACTGGGTTGGCCGGCGACTGATACGAGCCCCACGCGCACGATCCGCTCGCACCGCGCTGCTTCTGCCAAATGACTTCACCACGCAGCAGTAGCCGCAGATCGTCCTGCAAGATCCCCGTGACGTCGGCGGCCAGGCTCCGGTATGGCTTGCGCCCAAGGTTGGCGACGTTGATCGCAATGCGGCCACCGGGTTCCAGTGTGCGAACTGATTCACGCAGCACGTCACGCAGCATTTCGAGGTACTCGATGTAGTCCGCAGGGACATGCCCCTCACCGAGCGCCGTCTCGTATTCCTTTCCAGCGAAGTACGGCGGCGAGGTCACGACGAGCGCTACCGAGGCGTCGGGAACATGTGACATGTTGCGCGAGTCGCCCACATGGATCACATCGACAACGCCGCGCTCACCCAGCGTGGAATCATCGCTGATCTCCGGTGGCGCGAAGCGCGCATAGAAGTCGGTCGCGTCATGCGACTCACGTTTACCGGCGCCAAAGGCGGAGGTCGAGGTTCCCATTAGTTCGCTCCCAACAGCGGTGGATTCGTCTGGCTTGCGGCGCGCTGCATCCGTTCGACGAGTGCCTCGCTCAATTCTTCATGTGTGAGAATCCAAAATCGACTGTTATCGACCGCTTCAACCACGGCATCAGCCACGTCGTTAGCCGGGATCCCGTCGGCGACGCCAGTGGTCAGCATCTCACTGATCAGATCACCGATCGGGCTCGACACGTGGTCGGGCTCGTTCTGCATCAGGTCGGTTTTGACGAAGCCGGGGCACAACACGCTCACTCCCACCGGCGACTCGATGGCACCAAGTTCAAGGAACAGTGATTCGCTGATCGCGACGACACCGTGTTTGGTGGCGTTGTAAGGAGCTGCACCCGGAATCGCGATCAACCCGGCAATCGACGCCGTGTTCACGATGTGCCCCACACCTTGCTCGGTCATAATCGGCAGGAACGAACGAATGCCATGGATCACGCCGTACAAATTGATTCCGATCACGCGATCCCACAGCTCGAGCGGGCCGTCCCACGCATCGCCGACCCCGGCGATGCCCGCGTTGTTGAACAACAGGTGGCAGCCACCAAAGCGGGCAAGCGTGGCCTCAGCGAGGTCGGCGACCGACGTCGACGACGCGGTATCGCACACCACGCCGGCCACGTCGGCACCTGCCTCGGTCAATCGAGCTTCGACGTCGCGCAGCTTCGGCTCATCGATGTCGGCAAGCACCACGCGCATTCCACGTGCGATCAGTTGCTCGGCAACGGCAAGCCCGATTCCACTGGCGCCACCCGTGATGACGGCAACATTGCCGTGCTCAAGCACGCTTTTTGTCGAAGACATGATCCACAATCTAGGAAATTTCGCGCGTCGGGTGGTTGATATACGCGCGGTCCGCGCGAAAAAGGTCGCATCTCCAACGATTCCGGTGCCAGTCGATGCATGGGGCCAGCCAGCGCAACCCTCGGTACACAACGATCCCGTGGCGCGTTGCGGGATCGATTCGGGGCGCCGACGTGACATCATCAACGATGTGATCGATATCGATGCCGCGCTCTCCGTTCTCACGCTCGCCGACAAGTGCCGCCTTGTCGCTGGCCAGACCAACTGGCGAACCAAGGCGTTTCCCGAGGCCGGAATACCGCAACTGAAAATGACCGATGGACCGACCGGTGTTCGCGGCGAAGGCCACGGCACCAGGGGAACCCCCGGCGTCGCTGTGCCAACAGGGATCACGCTCGGCGCCACGTGGGACCCCGAGTTGCTCGGCGAGATTGGTGACCTCCTCGGTACCGAAGCCGTGCGAAAGCGTGCACATGTCCTTCTCGGACCGACCGTCAACCTCCATCGCACGCCGCTCGGTGGCCGCACCTTCGAGTGCTACAGCGAGGATCCAGAATTGTCGGGTGCGTTGGCTGCCTCATACATCCGCGGCGTGCAGGCGCACGACGTCGCCGTCACCGTGAAGCACTTTGTGTGCAACGACACCGAGGTCGACCGGATGACGGTCAACGTCGAGGTCGACGAACGACCGTTCCGAGAGCTGTACCTTCGTCCATTCGAACGGGCAGTCAAGGAAGGCGGCGCGTGGGGAATCATGAGTTCGTACAACCGCGTGGCCGGAGAACACGCTGCCGAAAACCGGCGGCTCCTCACCGACATTTTGCGAGCGGAGTGGGGTTTCGACGGGTACGTCGTCTCCGATTGGTTTGGAGTACACGACCCCGTGGGCGCTGCAAACGCTGGCCTCACACTCGAGATGCCCGCGCCGGTGCGGGTGTATGGCCGCCGCCTGATCGAGGCCGTGGAACAGGACAAGGTCACCGAAGACACCGTCGACGGACTCGTGCGCGACCTGCTCGGCGTCATGAATCGGACCAAGGCCGATGAACGCAGCTGCGACGATGCCGAAACATCGATTGACGACCCAGCCGAGCGCGCTCTCACACGGCGCGCCGCCATTTCTGGAACCGTGCTCTTGCGCAACGAACCAATCGCCAGTACCGGCCAACCGGTTCTGCCGATCACTGCAGCCAATCTGACATCGGTTGCGGTCATCGGCCCCAACGCCACAATCGATCGCTCGATGGGCGGCGGCTCGTCATCGCTCACCACCTTCGGACACCGCACATTGCTCGATGCGATATCCGACCGACTCGGCACGATTTCGCCCTCAGCCAACGTGACATTCGAACCCGGCGTCCGCATCGATCGCCTCACTCCAATTGTTCGCAAAGCACAGCTACAGACCCCGTCGGGCGAACCCGGACTGCGCCTCGAGTACGTCAACGGCCGCGACTGGGATGCCGCGTCGGTGGTCGATACAACCACCCTCACGTCAATCGTAAGGTTTTTCGGATCGGTTCCCGACGACGTTGATGCCTCAGCTTTTGGGGCCAGAGTCACAGGCTCGTTCGTTCCCGATGAGGACGGCCCCCACGTCTTCGGCGTGGTGTCCACGGGCCCGGTCGTGATGACCGCGACCACCTCGGATGGCGATATCCGCTCCGTCGTCGACGACCCCCAGATGCAACTCCCACGCACCCGCGAATTCTTCGGTTACGGCAGCGAGGAAAGCACGTGCGTCGTCGACTGTGTCGCTGGCGAGCCAATCGAACTCTCGGTGCGCTGGCGCACCTCCGACAACAAAGGCTTCGCGGCCTTCCGATTTGGCGTCCGACCGCCCAAGCCAGCCGACCTGCTGGATCGAGCTGTCGCTGCCGCGGCAGCCGCCGACGTCGCTGTCGTGATGGTCGGCACCAACGACGAGTGGGAAACCGAAGGGTTCGACCGCGACGACATGGACCTGCCGGGACGCCAAGACGAACTGGTCGAACGAGTCGTGGCCGCCAACCCCAACACGGTCATCATCGTGAATGCAGGCTCACCGGTCACCATGAATTGGGCTGGACCCGACCATGTGGCGCCTGCATCGGCAATCGTCACCTCGTTCTTCGCAGGACAAGAACAAGCCGAAGCACTCGTCGACGTGATCTTCGGCGACGCTGACCCGGGCGGCCGGCTGCCACTCACTATCCCCGTCCAACTCGCCGATCACCCAGCAATCGACAACCACGAACCCGACCGCTCGGGCGATGGCCCGCCACAGCAGCGTTACGAAGAAGGGCTGTTCATCGGGCACCGCCACTACGAACGGGCCGGAATTGC
>JBLFZD010000020.1:0-22572 GCA_047610085.1 Ilumatobacter sp.
GGCGCTCCGCGTACGAAGAGGTCGCCAACCTCGGAGTGACCAATGGTGGAAACTAGCGAGAAGTGGGAGTTCGGCGGGCTCGCGGCGGCAGTTCTATTGTGGGCGTCTGATTGTCGATTCGATCGGCCTGGGCCGTGGCCACTCCCCCTGAAATGATCGCGCCAGGGGCAGCCGCAACCGTCGACGAAATGAACGTCAGAGCGAACGCAGAGACGGGGGTAGCCATGGTTCGCACGCAATGTTCGTAGAACTGGGCTGAGCGACGACCGAGCCAAAAATAATGAAGAAACCGCAAACGCTGAGCGGCCGAGGTGTGCTCACATGTACTTCTCAACCGGAACGAGCGAGCTATAGATCATCTTGATCTGGGTGTAGTGGTCGATCGCGTTGGCGCCATTTTCACGTCCAATTCCCGACTGCTTGTAGCCGCCGAATGGCAGCGATACGGGGAGCGTGCCGTAATCATTGATCCATACGGACCCAGCCTCGAGGGCGTTTGCCACACGATTCGCCCGTGCAAAGTCGTTCGAGAACACCGCTGCCGACAAACCGTATTCGGTGTCATTAGCTCGCTGCACGACCTCGTCTTCGGTATCGAACACGATCACCGACATCAGAGGCCCAAACACCTCGTCTGTCACAAACTCCATGTCATCGGTCGCATCAGCAAACACCGCCGGGGTGATGTAATTGCCCCCGGCGAGTCGAGGGTCGGTTGGAACGTCACCGCCAACGATGTGGCGTGCGCCAGACGCCTTGGCTGCATCCATGTACCGCATGACCTTGGCGTGATGCTCGGCGCTCACGAGCGGTCCGATCATCGTGTCGGGATCGAACGGGTCGCCGACGGTCAGCGCTTCGACACGTTCAGCGAGTGGAGCGAGGAACTCTTCATAGACCCCGCGCTGCACGAAGATACGCGTGCCGTTCGAGCAGACCTGCCCAGTGGAGTAGAAGTTGTTCGTCATCGCTGCGTTACGAGCGCTGTCGAGGTCGGCATCGTCGAACACCACGATGGGAGATTTCCCCCCGAGTTCGAGGGTGACCGCTTTGAGTGTCCCGGCCGCATCGGCCATCACCGCCTTACCAGTCGACACTTCGCCGGTCAACGAGACCTTCGCGACACCAGGATGACGCACCAACGCCTGGCCGACTCGGGCGTCGCCCTGCAACACATTGAAGACGCCGTCGGGCACCCCCGCCTCGGAATAAATTTCTGCGAGCAGACCGATCGACATCGGTGTGACCTCGGCCGGCTTGAAAATCATGGCGTTGCCGCAGGCCAGCGCGAGCCCGGACTTCCACATAGCGATCTGGATCGGGTAATTCCAGGCACCGATGCCCACGCACACCCCGAGCGGTTCTCGCTTCATGCGTGCGAACCCCTGCCCCGGAAAATCGATGGTCTCACCGTGCAAGGTTTGGGTGATGCCCGCGTAGAACTCAATGACGTCTGCACCGGACACGACGTCTTCGGTGGTTGTCTCCGAGATCGGCTTGCCGGTGTCAAGTGTGTCAAGCGCAGCAAGTTCGTCATTGCGTTCGCGAATGATGGCAACGGCACGCAGCAGAATCCGGCTGCGGTCGATTGCTGGCATGTTCGACCACACCGCAAACCCGCGCTGCGCAGACGCAACGGCGAGTTCCACTTCGCGGTCACCGGCCTGTTCGACATCGCACACTTTGCGATTGGTGGCGGGATACACCGCATCGAACAGCTCGCCGGATGTCGAGTCGATGTAACCGCCGTCGATGTACGAACGAATCGTCGGGAGCGTGCTGTCAGCGTTGACGGAGGCCATAGAACCAGAAGCTACTCAGCCTGAGGCCAAGTCACCGCGCTCGCTCAGGCTGGAGCGGAGACACGGGAGCTCGCCCGCAACACGAGGAGGTGTTCCACCAGCGTGATGAGCGAGTGTTTTACCGAGCTTCGTTCGCGGGCGTCGACGTCGACGATCGGGACGTGAGCGGGCAACGTGAGCGCAGCCCGAATCTGTTCCGAGGAGCCTGCCGGTGAGTGCCCAAAGCGGTTGGCCGCCACCACAAACGGGATGCTCTTCGATTCGAAGTAGTCGATCGCTGCATGGCTATCGGCAAGTCGGGCCGTATCGAGCAGCACAATTGCGCCGAGCGCACCGAGGGCGACCTGGTCCCACATAAACGCAAATCGACTCTGGCCGGGCGTACCGAACAGGTAGATCACGATCTCATCGGAGACCGCGATGCGTCCAAAGTCCATCGCCACAGTGGTCGACGTCTTTGTCTCGACCTTGCTGGCGTCATCGCTCGTCGCTGCAGCGGCGGTCATCGATGCCTCGGTCGACAGGGGGCTGATCTCGGAGACAGCCCCCACAAAGGTGGTCTTGCCGACGCCGAACCCTCCGGCGATCACGATCTTGGCCGATTGAGTCGCGCTCATTGAAGAATCAGAGTTCGCATTGTGAGTCGTTTCATGAGTCGGTGGCGACAATGTTGGCGGTGTGTTCGCGACATCCCGGTCACAGGAGCTGGAGAGCGGATCGGATCTTGCGGAGCAGGTCGGAGTCACCGGCATCGGCCGTCGCGCTGGCACTCAAACTTCCGGCGGCAACCATTTCGCTGGCCAACACGACCGCTGCACGCAGCGGTATTTTCAAGTACGCCGATATCTCGGCGATCGACATCGGCTCAAGCAACAGCTCGCGGATCCGACGCTGTTCTCGATCCATCATGCCCAACGCCGCCCCAATATTGAGCGGAGCGGACACGACCGTTTCGATCGGGAGTTCGGCTGACACCGACCGCGTTCGCCCGCGGGTCAACATGAAGCCGCGAACGATCTCACCGTCGATGGCCTCATCTTCGCCGTCAGCCTCGTTTGGGTTGCCGACGGATGAATTGGTGTGTTGTCCGGCTGAGGTCCTCACAACCGAAGGACGCCCTTCAAACGGTCGACTACTGCCGGAGAGAGTGCGGCGCCAAGTTGCTTGGAGAGACGAGTCATTTCATACCCAATGAGTCCCAAGTCGGCTGAACGTTCAGCCACGACACCAAGCGATGCCGTCACCGACACCCGACTCAGGAGTACCCAACCGTTGCTTGCTTCGATGATCTGACGATTCATCGAGCCAAGTCCGAAGAGGTCGACCGCGCTGTCGGTGAGGCTTGCAAGGCCTGAGGCGATCGCTGCAAACGTGTCGTGTGCAGCGGAGCCAGCCCCCTGCGATGCCGCAAGGTGCATGCCATCAGCAGAGACCGTTTGAGCGAAGATCACGCCATCAACATCACTCACAAATCGGTTGAGGACAAAATCAAGGTCCAAGGGCGACGCAAGTCCTCTCGGAGGTGTTGCTGTACCGGGGGTCAAATTTTCAGGCATGGTCAGTCATCTCGGTCCGCACGACTTGTGCCGCTTTGGAAACCAGAAAGTTGGAATCGGATTTCATCGCTATCGACGGGCTGCGGATCGGTCGTTGCGGCATTGAAGTCTTCACGTTTCACCGAGCCCGATAGAGCGGGGAAGACGGCCGTATCGGGCATGTTGGCGCCTGGGTTGCGCCGGGAGCCACCAAAGGTCGAGACGACCTCACCAACAGCATCGGCAGCTGAGGTTTGCGCCGCTGCAAGATCTAATCGCACCGCTGAAGCCGAAGGCGGGGCCAACCCCGTTGGCACTTGACCGCGGGGCGCAGGCTCTCCATCACGAATGTGGGCGATCGATGCAACCGCCGGGGCAGGTCGAGGAGTCACCTCCCGCTGACGTGGATCGATCTGGTCGAGTGGCGGATAGACCAACGAACCAACCGAGGCCGTCGACACCGCCACACGGGCCGGTGGCATCTGGACCGCCACCGCCGCGACAGCAGGCTGCACCGGCGCAATGGTCTGAGCATCTACGAGCGTGGGAGCGCCCGCAGCAGGCACCCGAGGAAGCTGTTCGCCAAGGCTCATCGCCGGAACAGCCACGACCGGTTCGAACATTTGCGCCGGTTCTGGAGCACGAGCCGGATCGGCGGCGAGTGCTGGCGCTGCTCCGGCAACACTAAGCTCTTCGACGAGTTCGCCGGTTGCCGACACGACAGCATCGGCGGGCAACAGCACCTGGGCAACGACGCCGACAGGGCGACCGTCGCTCAGCTCAACAAGGATTTCATGACGTGCGGCGAGTCGGCCGATCACGTAGTGGCCGAGGAACTCTGAGGGCGTTTCAGCCTGATTCGCCGCAAGGGCGATCCGCTGATTCGACTCGAAGATCTGTTCCGCCGACATTCCGACACCGCGGTCGGCGACCACGATTGCGTATCCCTGCGGAGTCTTGCGGACAACCAAGTCGACAGGCGACGAGGGTGGCGAGAACGAGAGCGCGTTCTCGACGAGCTCAGCGAGCAAGTGGGTGAGGTCGGCCACAAGGTCACCTCGGATCTCGATGTCTTCACCAGAGTCGATGTGCACTCGTTCGTATCCTTCAACCTCGGACAGAGCACCACGAGCGATGTCGTACATCTCGATCGGATGATCCCATTTGCGAGACTGCGATGCACCCGCGAGCACCAGAAGGGACTCGGCGTTGCGGCGCATTCGTGTAGCGACATGGTCAACCTCATAGAGTGCTGCGAGCTTGTCCGGGTCGGTCTCGTCGCGTTCGAGCAGCGTCAGCCGCTTGAGTAAGCGGTTCACCAGTCGCTGGTTCCGTCGACCCAGGTTGACGAACATGTCAGCCACCACTCGACGTGCGCCCGCTTGCTCGGCAGCGAGATCGACGGCCGTGTGGTGCATTTCGTTGAAGGCATGCACCAGGTCACCGATCTCGTCATCCGACTCCGCGACAAGGTCAACGGTTTCAGGCCGGCCTTCAAGGTCGCCGCGACGCATCGCAGCAACTGTCTCGGGCAATTCGACTTTTGCAATCCGACGTGAAGCAGCCGTCAGGCGCTCAATCGGCGCCTTGATGGCTCGGTACAGCATCCGCAAAATCAGCGTGGCGAACAACAGCACCCCGATACTGATCAGCAACGAGATAACCAAGCTCCGAGTGGCGTTGGAAAGCGACGTATCGGCTTGGGCTCCCAGCGAATCCAGCACTCCTACCCCAAGGCTTGCGTACTGCTGCGAGACCACGGCACCCGCGTCGTTGACCTCAACCGAGGAGGTCAACGATTGCTCGCCGGGCATGGTGGCGTCAGCGGCAGCACGGATCGAGCGGTAGTCAGCAGCCGACGCCGTGCGCTGCTCAGCAGTGAGCGCCTCAGCCAGTTCAGGCGTGCCAAGTTCGGTGATCAGACGCTGGCTGTCGTCGGTCGTTGCAATGCTTGCTTGCACGTTGGCGATCAGTTCGTCATCGATCAGAATTGTCGGCGTCGAGCTGAGCCGAAGCACCGTCGACAATTCGCTGGCGTAGTCGGCTCGGAAGCGCTGAACCAGCGAATAGTCATTGAGCAGTCGAGTCGTTTCGATGCCGGACAGCGCATCGCGGTTGAACTCGAACTCCTGGGTGACGAGCTGTGGCATCTCGTTCAATCGGAAGAGTGCGTTCGAGACGGTTCCGCGTCGGTCGGCCGGGTCATCGCCATCGAAGTCAGGTGACTGGGACCGAAAGATTTCCTGCTGATAGAGGACGTTCGTTTTGGCCGGGTCGTCGCCGATCGTGGCCCGGACGCTGGTCAGCTCTGCGTAGCGAGTGCGAAGAGTCACCAGCACGCCTGGCTCGAGGCCGAACTCCGGATCGCGCAGACCGTCGACCACGGTGTCCGTAATCTTGCGGATCTCCGCGAGTTCCGTCGTGGTTGTATTGACGTCATTGACAGCAACAGCTTCGTCGCCGATTGCGTCGCCGAAGCTCGCAACAGCGGCCAAGCGAGTCGCCTCAACTTCTTGACGTGAGGCGATGCCACGATTGTCGATGGACTCATCGACGCGCTCGGCAACGAGGCCAGCGACGATCAGCATCGGCAGCACCAGCGCTGCGACGAGCTTCAGTCGGAGCGGAATGGATCTCAGTGACAAGGGGACTCCTCGGGTCGACGGCAACACGTTGCGTTGAGATCACAACGTCGTGTCAAGGCCATCGGGCCAAGTTGAACAATCCTTGAGCCAAGGCGGCAACATGTCAGACAAATTGTCTCAAGTAACCGGACGAAATGCGGCCTGTTCAGCCACTATGCGGAACCGTCGAGAGATGACAAGTCCGGCAGTCGATGATTGGGACGTCAGGTCAGCAACGCAGCCGGGTACGAGGAAAACGCCCTACCAACCGATCCGCTCTCGGGTTGATCAGCCGATCGGTTGATCGGAGAAGCCGTCGACCGGTCGATGTCGGTGACCCGTCCGATCGTCAAGCTGGGTGACCTCCACCATCACCAATCTGCTCAAGGAGCCGTCGCCATGTCACTGTTCAACCGAATCCTCACCTCCGCACTGGGCCTGTTTCTCATGTCATCAGGAATCACCAAGTTCACGAGCGGCCACGTCTTCCAGTACATCGAGTTCCAGTCCGGCCTCGACCTCTTCTACCCATACGTCAACCACCTCACCGGCGTGGGAGAGATCCTCGCCGGCGCTTTCGTTCTCTTCCGCCCAACCCGCCTCGTCGGCGCTGCGCTTGCAACCGGCCTCATGGCCGGCGCAATCGGATTCCACCTGTCGCCGTGGCTCGGCGTGTCGATGCCGTCCGGACTCACCGCCGACGCGATGGCGCCTTGGACTGCCGCCGACTTCACCGCCACGACCACCTCGCTGACATTCTTCCTCGCCATCTTGACCGGATCTCGTTCGGCCAAGATCCTCCGCGACGAGGTCCGGATTCGTCGTGCGAGGTCGCTCGCCGCTCATCGGATTGCCAGCGCCGAACACAACCACGTCGTCGCCTGAATAGCGCAGCGATCTCCGGGCTACTGTCGAGCTGAGGTTCTGAACTGTGCAACCGTTACCACCGAACGAGTCCACCGTGTATCGAAGCGCACCCGTGCGCCAGCTGCCGCGGGTCTGGCTCGCCATCGCCATCGCATCACTTGCTGCCGGTTTTACATTGACGTTCGACCCGGTGTTCAACGATCTTGCGTCAACGGTCATCACGCTCTTGCCGTTCGTTCTGCTCCCAACTCTGGCTGCGGCCTTCACTCGGCTCCCGGCGGGCGGACCTTCGCTTGCGCGCACCGTCGCAGCAGTGGCCTCGGTCGCTGCCTGGTCGATCCTCGTACTCGACGATGATCGCTGGTCGATTCTGACCTTCGCACTCCTCGGGCTGTGCTTCTCGATCGGCCGTGCCTCCGGCGTCGGCCTGGCTGCGGTCGTCACCAGCATCTGGACGCTTGGGTGGGCGTTGGCCGACGGACCAGAGTGGCGGCTGCTCATCCCGGTCGCATCGTTCGGCGCCGGCGTGATCCTGTGGATGACACTTGTTCGAGCAGAGGGTGAGAGCGCCGAACTCGCCGAGATCGTCGAACGGCTCCGCGCTGCCCAGTCCGACCTCGCTGCGTCTGAGCGCGAGAAGGGAGCGCTCGAAGAACGATCAAAGTTCGCTGGCGAGATCCACGACACACTCGCCCAGGGATTCACCTCGATCGTCCTGCTCAGTCGAGCGGCGCGACGCACCGACGACTGGGAACAAAGTATCGACGCGATCGAAGCTGTCGCAGCCGAGAACCTCCAAGCCGCTCGTCGTCTCGTCGCGGCGATCGGCCCCGCCGAGTTGGAGTCGGCATCACTTCCCGAAGCCCTTGACCTCCAACTCGCGACCACGATGAGCGACGCCGCCGCCGTTGAGTTCCACGTCGCAGGTTCCCCTGTACCTCTGGCCGGGTCGGTCGAAGTCACCTTCCTACGAGGCCTTCAGGAGGCCCTCCTGAACGTCCGTACTCACGCAGACGCCCATAGCGTTTACGTCACGCTCACCTATTTCCACGATTGTGTGGTCCTCGACGTCCGAGACGACGGCGAGGGCTTCGCTCCCGGTGTGGTAGCAGACCGCGCCGACCTCACCGGCGGCCAAGGCCTCATTGCGCTACGTCGTCGTGCAGAATCACTTGGCGGATACCTGACGGTCGAGTCCACGCCCGGGCAGGGCTCGGCAATCTCGATCCAACTCCCGACGGGGGCGGCATGAACATCACGTTGCTCGTCGTCGATGACCATCCAGTCGTGCGCGGTGGAATCGTCTCGCTCCTGTCAGCCGAACCCGATATCGACGTCGTCGCGGAATGCAGTGACGGCGCCGAAGCCGTCGACGCGGCGCTTCGACTCCGCCCGGCCGCCATCCTGATGGACCTTCGTATGCCGATTCTCGACGGCGTTGCAGCGATCACGCTGATTCGCGCCCAGTGGCCCGAAGCAGCAATCGTCGTGCTCACCACGTACGACACTGACGAAGCGATCGTTCGCGCCATCGAGGCCGGGGCTTCCGGATACCTCTTGAAGGACGCACCACCCGATGACCTCGTCGACGCGGTTCGTCGTGCCGCTGCTGGCGAAACCGTTCTGGCACCGTCGGTCGCCAAGCGACTCGTTGACCGCGTCCGTTCCCCTGGAACCGTAGCGCTCTCCCCACGCGAGATCGAGGTCCTCCGCGAAGTGGCCTCGGGTAACACCAACGCCCACATCGCCGAGCGGCTTCACATCAGTCAAGCAACCGTGAAGACCCACCTCCTCCACATCTACGACAAGCTCGGCGTGTCTGATCGCGCCGCCGCCGTCGCCCGCGCGTATGACACCGGCGTCCTCTCAAGCCGATCACGCTGACCATTCGTTTCGTGGACAGCGGAGTCCGTTCGCAGCAAGATGGCTTCATCCACGACTGGTCCAACCGTGGTGCTGCGGTATCGGGGAGACCCCGGTCGGCAACCGTGCGTGCGGCCGCCGACGTCCTGGTGCTGACGCCCTGGTGCTGACGTCGCACGAATGAGAGGCGCTCCCCCGCTTGATGCGCCGGTTCCCATAGATGCAACTCACCAGAGGGCCGGTCTTCGAACCCCGAATTGCGCTGCGGGATGTCGGCAGCATTTCGATCACCACCGGCTGACGGGTCAGGCACTCAGAACGGGATCGGTGACTGCAGTCCCATCAAGGGCCACGATCGACAGACGCGAGGTCAGGAGCGCCCGCAAGCAACTCCCGGGTCCGGCGCCCGGCAGGACCGGGAGTGCTGGATCGGGTCGTGCGATGCAATGTTCGTGTGCGACTGTGATGCGTGATGACTGTTCGAGACGAGATGATGTTGCTTGCGTTCGATCTCGCTTTGGAAGCCCGCGACCGAGGCGACCACCCGTTCGGTGCGGTTCTGGGCCTGGACGGAAAAGTCATCGAGACGGCCAGAAACCGGGTCGTGACCGATGCCGATGTGACAGCCCATGCCGAGCTGACGTTGGTCCGGAAATTGGACCGATCAGGGCGCTTGGCCCTGCTCGCAGAAGGTGTGGTGTATGCGTCCTGCGAGCCGTGTCCGATGTGCGTCGGCGCGTTGTTTTGGGCTGGAGCGCGTCAGGTCATCTACGGGTTGACTCACGAGAAACTCAATGATCTCGCTACTCCCGTCGGTGAGGGCGTCTTTGGTTTCCAGATCGGTGCTGCCGAGATCGGCGGCCGGGCAAGTCCGCCAATGAGCATCATCGGGCCTGAGCGTGAAGACGAGGCAAGTGAGGCCCACATCGGCTTCTGGCCGCTGAGCACATAGAAACAATCGGGGCGAACGATCGCCATCTCCAGGAATTCCGGGTGCGAGAACACCCACAAGCGATCGAGCCGATGTCGGCTCGCATCGAACACCGCGGTGCGCACCCCAAGCGGGGCAGAGACAAGCCACACCGATGGGCCCGTGATAACAACGCCAGTTCCGGTCCAACATTCATAAGACTCCCCCATTTCTTCGTCCTGCGGTCGTGGTGCCCCCGGTTCGAACCGACGCTCGAGCGGACCGGACCCGCCTGCTCGTGGTTGCAGATCAGCAAAAGTCGTGGCGTCACTGGCCAACCTCACAAAAAGCCACAGGCCCCTCGCCGCGCCGCACGGTCTTCGCACGAGCGTCACCATGTCCGACCAATCGACAATTTCAGAGCGCACGGGAAACAACCCCGCCCAGGGACTCTCTCGCCGTCGTCAGAGCCGTCGAGGCATCAACCCCCACCGATCGCTTCTTTCCATTGGCCCAATTTCGCTGACCGTCTTGTTCTTGATCCGAGCGCTGTTACCGAGCCCCGACCCGCCGCACACGTTCACCATCGACGCCCTCGACCTTGGGGTGTACGTGCCGGCCGGACGATGGTCCGTCATCGAGATCGACGGAACCGACCTTGCGGCCGGGCAACTCGAATTGTTCTGTTCGATCGGCGACCACCAGGCGAACGGCATGCAGGGCGTGCTCGAGGTTCGATGACAACACCGAATCGATCACCCCAAGTCCCACCTACAGCTGCGGCACTGGAAGAACCGCCATGACCGAACCATCGCCAGTAAACCAACAATGCAACCGTCAACCCAGCGGGTCGCTGCTCAGCGATGCTGCTGCTACGAACCGGCCCCCACTGTGTCGGAGGGCCTGCTGATCACCGATCTTGCCATGCACTATAGATCGGTGCTGGCCGTCAACGGGCTGAACCTCACCGTTCCCCGTGGCAGCCGAATCGGCTACACGCCTCGGGAACGTGGTCTCTCTCCGCGCATGCGGGTGCGGGACCAGGTTCCTGGTGCACGATTCCGATCTTCTTGTTCTCGACGAGCCCTTCGCCGGGTTTGACCCTGTTGCGGCCGAGACGATGCGTTCGATCATCGCCGAGCGGTCGGCCGTGGGGCAATCGTGCTGTTCTCCTCCCATCAACTCGACGTTGTCGAGGACCTCAGCGAGGAAGCCGTGATCATCGCGGATGGTCGTCTCATCGCATCGGGTCGCATCGACCATCTGTGCGCCAAAACGTCCGAGCACCAGGCCAAAGAGTCCACCGGTGATCTGGACAATCGCCAAACGCGAAATTCTGACGCAAGGCCGGTCCAAGGGTTTCCTCGTCCTTACCGGCGTGTTCTTCATCAGCGTCATCGCTGTTGCATTGATCCAGGTGGTCCTCAACAGCTGCAACGAACTCCGCGAGGTCACCATTGGGCCCACCGGTTCCGGGCAGCGAATATGCCAGTGCCCTCGTCGTGGGCAATGACGACCTCGCGCTGGTCATCGAAGAGGTTGCCAACGACTCGACGTTGGTCGATGACGAGACAATTGATGTTCTCTTCGACGACTCCACGCTCACGTGAAAAGGCTGCCCGACGACGAGTTCGGCGTGCGCCTGGCAGCTGCCGCTGCCGCTGTCTCCGGCTTTGCGATCTTCATCGCTGCTCTGAATCTGGGGTTCGTTCCTCATGATGGGTGTGGTCAAGGAGAAATTGTCCCGGGTGGTCGAAATCCTGGTGTCCCATGTCCGTCCGTCGGCATTGCTGAGCGGCAAAGTGCTCGGCCCCGGCATTCTCGCGATCGCCCAAATGCTGATTTTTGTGCTGGGCCTCGTGATTGGGCTCCTGCTCGTGGAGGACGTCTCCATCCCGGGGAGCGTCTGGGCGACCGTGCCGCTGTCGGTGGTCACGTTCCTGCTCGGCTTTGGTTTCTACGCGACGGCCTTCGCCGCTGTCGGCTCGATGGTCTCACGTCAGGAAGACGCAACCGGCACCCGCTGCCCGTCATGTTCCTGCTCCTCACGGGGTACTTCATCGCAATTGCCAGCGTCACCAACCCCGGCAATCTTGCGGTCACCATCGGCTCGTTCGTGCCCTTCACGCCGCCCGCCTTGTTGCCGTTCCGCGCCGCGACCGTCGATACTCCGGCATGGCAAATTGGCCTGTCACTGGCGATCCTTGCTGCGTCGATCGTCGACACGCTGCGAATCGCCGGATGGATCTACTGCTACTCACTACTGCGAACCGGCACCCGAGTCACGTGGACCGAAGCCCGGAAGAACCGACACAATCCATCGCTGTAAGAGCGATCTGAGAGGCCCTATTCGGAGTCAGCAAGGCCGATCTGGGCGGCCATCAATCGCGCCGAGGAGTCAAACAGATCGCGATGGTGCTCAACGGTGCCCTTCGTCTGGTTCGACAGCTCAAAGCTCAACAACCCAAACATCTGTGTCCACCCGGTGAGGATTGCCAATATCAGCTCCGCCGTGAAGCCTGCACTTGCATCGAGGTTCGTCTGCAACGTCGCGAAATCATCGACCAACTCGGGTGACATCGCAGCAGTCGCCCGCCCACGTGGCCGCTTGACTTGTTTCGCGCTCAGCGCCTCAGTCACGATTCTGATCAGAGCGCGCGGCGCCCGAATCCCCGGTGCCGTGGTCGTGTCAGGGGCCGCGTACCCAGGGACCGGTGTGCCGAAGACAAGAAAGTACTCATGTGGCCGATCGACGGCCCAGTCGCGCACTGCGTGCGCCGCCAGCACCCACCGGTCAAGCGGGGCTCGTTCCCAACTCGACGCGACCGACGCATCCACCGCGTCACCAAGTGAGTCATACGCCTCGACAATCAACCGGGTGAGCAGATCATCGCGATTGGCCACGTACCGGTACATCGCGGAGGAGACCATGCCGAGCTCGCGCGCAACGGACCGCAGCGACAGACCCGCCGCACCGTGTTCGGCCAACTGCCGCCGACCCTCATCGATGATGTCTGCAGTGATCTTCTCGCGGGCCAATGCCCGAGCCGTTCGATGTGCTGCCATCTCCAAACTCTAGTAGAAAACGGAGCAGTGCTCTCGAATCCTCATCGTCGCTCCGAAGCAACAACATGTCCGAAAAGCCAACAGCTTCCGAGCACGTTGCGTCGTTCTTCAGTTGCGTCAGCGCCCACGTGAAACCAATCACGATCACCACACCGGTACAACCCAAAGGTGTCGGTGATATTGGAGCCGGGTGCGAGGATCGAACTCGCCACCTCATGATTACAAGTCAAGCGCTCTACCAACTGAGCTAACCCGGCGACAGCGCACACGATATCTAGCGATTGCGTCGACCGAGCCGGCCGGACTCACTGAAGCGGGATGTCATCGGTCCAGTACTCGAATTCGCAGGTCACCACGATCCGATAATCAAGGCTGGTCGGCGGCCATTTATTGGGGTACTCGGACTTGCTTGAATCGAAGCCAACCGTGCAGGCAACGAGCGACAGGCTCTCACCGCTCAGTCGCCGTGTGGATCTACGAGCTGCTGTCAGAAGTGAGTTCGCGACGGCTGTACTTGTAGACGTACGACCGCTGATCGGATGTGACCATGTAAATGCGGTCACCCACCGTTAATTGGTCGACGAAGTACAGCGGTCCGCCGGCACCGGTGCGGTGCCCGAACGCGGCGACGTTGAAGCGGCCCTGCCCGACGTATCCGGTTCCTGCCCAGTGCCAAATCTTTCCCGAGTCGACCACGGGCTTTGCGTCGCCGGCAGACACAACGCTGCGTCCAGCGTCCATGCGACGGTATCGACATCCAATACGGCGGGGCGATGGCCGGAGGAGCCGGATCGGCCGGAGCGACCCGGGTTGCGCCCGCGAGGCTGGTGGCCTTGTAGTAGCCGACCAGGTCCGCAACCACGTCACCGCCGCGATCTGAGTACACGTCGAGCCCCGCAGTACTGACGCGGCTCACGACATGGTCGGCCACGGTCGAGTTCGGCCCCCCAACGTTCAGGCTTGACACCGGCGGCCGGCCGGATCGGGTTCGGGCAGCGTTGACCGTGAAGAAACCACGGTCCATTGTGCGGACGGCGGTGAGGTTGATGACCGCCGTGCCCGCTTCGCTGCGATGGCTCGACGGGATCTCAAACGCTCGGGTCCATCCGGGCCACAGGCGCTTCTTGCCACCATGGCCCTTTCGGGTGTCCATCAACCTGATGGGACCGATTGGCACGAAGAGACCCGTCGACGACGTATTGGCCGCTGGACCAGTGATGAACCCGGCGACATCGACGATGACGTGCGACCCGTTCTTCACAAAGACGTTGAAACCAAGACGATTGTTGCTATCTCGGCCGAGCGTGACCATTGCTCCAATCGCCCGGTTCTCGTTGGCCCGCACGTTGAGGGACGACGTCTCTGGCTCGTCTGCGCCGAATGGGTAGGCGGTCAGGTATCCCTGGGCGGTCACTTGAGCCGCGGTGAGGTTGACCGAGACCGCCTCGGCATCAGCATCGAGGCCGCCCGGCCCAATGAGCGACGTGAGGTCGACCCGGACGGTGGAGCCGCGACCCGGCTTTCCCGGGGCGTTACGGGTATCGAGAACGCGCCGGGGAGAGATCTCCTGGTAACGCCCATTCTTTTCGCGGCCCGAGACGCTCGGGACGTACACACCGGCGAGGTCGAGGATGACGTCTGCAGCATGGTTGGCGAGAATATCGACGCTGCCATTACCGAGGCGAACGGTCACCAAGTTGGGGATAACCGCATTCAAGAACGGCATGTTCAAGCTCGACGCACCGGGCCATGCGGTGCCCGTCAGGTACACAGAGACGTAGTTACCGCTGGCGACCCGGTTGATGCCCACGAGCGTCAAGACCGCCGCTTCGGCATCGGCTGGAACCGTGACACCATTGATGGTGCGTCCGGCGATCTTGACTCGGGTGACCTTGCCGGTGCGACTGAACCCAAAGTTTCGACCAGAGCCGGGACGCGTGTCGCACCGACGCAATGGATCAAGCGTCTGGCACCTGTTGTACGAAGCAGCCGCAACGGGCGAGGACATCGACGTTGACACCAGCGTGGCAGCGGCAGCAGCAGTCGTCCCGGCGATGAACCCACGGCGCCCGCGGGGCCGAGCCTGTCAGGTTCGTGACGTCTTCGCGTTCTTCCCTCAACATCGACGGCTCGGCATACTCACCCATAAGCCGTTTCATGTTACGTGAGCGCCGCCCGTGCTTGGGTCACTTGATAGGTAGAAAGTGCCGCAGCGGCAGAAACATTCAGCGAACTCACCCCTCCAAGCATTGGAATCGACACGATTGCGTCGCATCGATCCCGCGTCAAGCGAGACAAACCTGCGCCTTCAGCGCCGAGAACGAGGCAGATTGGCTCAACAGCAAGCTCCGCGATCTCGAAGATGCTGCGGTCTGCTGCGTCGTCGAGGCCAACGACCCAGATCCCGTGTTCCTTCATCTGCTTCAGGGCGGCTGGCAAGCCAGGAACCAGCACCATCGGCACGAACTCGACGGCGCCAGCCGCTGCCTTCGCCACCGTCGGAGTGACGTGCACAGCTCGATGCCGGGGCAACAACACGCCGGTCACGCCCGCACCATCACAGCTGCGGATAATCGCGCCGAGGTTGCCCGGGTCGGTCACGCCATCGACGGCAACGAGGAATGGTGGCGTCGTGCCGTCGCCACGCAATATTTTTCCAAGGTCAGCCTCGGGCAGTTCGGCAGCGGTTGCCAACACCCCCTGAGGGGCCTCGCTCCGCGCTTCCTTTTCCAAGCGGCTTCTGGCGATGTACACGATCGGCACACGCTGGCTCTCTGCGATAGTGACGATGTCGTCGACCCCTGCATCACCTTCGAGTTCGGCACTGATCCAGATCTCGTAGACCTTACGGCGCCTACCGATGAGCATCTCACGGACCGCCTGACGGCCTTCGATCTGTCGACCTCCGAGACCTTTGGGCGCACCCGGGCCGCCCGTCGGACGATCATCGCGTCGATCCCCACCGGACCGTGCGCCTCCCGAACGCGGCGGGCCGCCCCGTGTTCCACCGGAACGTGATCCCCCGGAGTCGCCTGAGCGTCCGCCCGTCCGCCCTCCTGGACGCCCGCCTGGACGCGAGCCAGTTGGGCGTCCGCCCTCAGGGTTGCGTCGTGGTCCGTGCTTACTCATGGCATCTCCGTTGTGTCGTGTCGGCGAACGAGGAGCGCCGTCGCAAAACATGCAATCCCCTCGTTACGTCCAATCGCACCGAGACGTTCGGCACGGTTTCCCTTAATCGTGACAGGGGCTCCGACGATGTCGGTGAGTTTGCCCTGCATTTCGTCGCGACGCGAGGCCAACTTGGGACGTTCGCAAACGACAGCGCAGTCGATGTTCGAGGTCGCCCAGCCGTCGGCGGTGATCAAGTCGACCACATGAGCGAGCAGCGCGAGCGAGTCGGCTCCCTTCCAAGCGGGATCGGTGTCGGGGAAGTGCATGCCAATATCGCCCAGCCCAGCGGCACCGAGTAACGCATCGCTGCAGGCGTGAGCGATCGCGTCGGCGTCGCTGTGACCCTCGAGACCTCGTTCACCATCGAAGCGGCACCCGGCCAAGACCAGGATTCGTTCTGGATCATCGGTGAACCGGTGGATGTCGAAGCCCTGCCCGACTCGAAGGTCGGACGGGTTCATGGTGTGCTCCCATTGTCGGTTGGCCCAGCGGCCGAGCGCAACGCGAGTTGACCCCGCGCCCACTCAAGGTCGTCATGCTCGGTAATCTTTCGATTCGTCGCGTGCCCTGCGACCACAACGACGCGACCGCCCGCAGACTCGATCAGCGAAGCGTCATCGGTTGCGTTCGCGCCCGAAGCATGCGCGGCGCGCAGAGCAGCAGCACGAAATGCTTGCGGCGTCTGCACGGCAACGAGACGATCACGGACCGGGGTGTCGATCACCACACCGAGCACATCGGCGGCATCGGCCGGCGCCGCGTCGAGCACTTTGATCGTGTCGGTGACGGCGATGCCAGGAATCGCGGCGTCGGCTCCTGCCGCAACCGCATCGACGACTCGCTGATAGATGTCTCGCATCGCAAGCGGACGCGCTGCATCATGGACACAGATCACTTCGGCCGTGGCAGGCACGTGCGCAAGACCCGCACGAACGGACTCGCTGCGTGTGCTTCCCCCCGCAACCCCACGCTCGCGCACGGCGTCAGCGCCAGGAACCACGGTAACAACACCGTGCGAGCACGACTCGGCAATATCGCGCGAAACGTCGATCACACGGCGATGATCGAGCAGGTCGTACTGCTTCGGACGCCCGTACCGGCGGCCACTGCCACCCGCGACAACGATCGTCCAGACTTCTAAATCGGCGCGAACAGGCCCGATTTGCAACATTTCAGGGCCCACAGACGGGTCACCTGATGTCTCGGCACGTACCACCCCGCCAGAGGGTAGTACCGTGACGGGCGTCATGGCCCATGAAGAGACCCTCTCCCGCACCGACTTCTTCGCCGATGCAACCCCCGACGCGCTGCGCAATGTCGCTGCGTCCGGACGCGAACGACACCTGATTCGAGGCGACGTCCTGTTCAACGAGGGCGATCCGCCCGAGTCGTTGTACCTCGTGCTGCGGGGTCGCCTGGCGATAGCTATCGCCAATCCGATCGATCGACGCGAAAGCGTGGTCGCGCTCATGGAGCCCGACGACCTTTTCGGCGAAATGGGAATGCTCGACGATGGCCCGCGCTCCGCAATGGCCCGCGCCCTCGAACCCACAACCGTGCTTGAGATGCCGTTCGAGCCCGTGCTCGAGATGTTCGACAACTACCCCAAGCTGTTGTGGAACGTCACCCGACTGCTTGCGCAACGCATCCGAGTCACCGATGAAGCACTGGCCGACTCGGTCTTCCTCGATGTCACCGGCCGCACCGCCAAGCGCCTCCTTGAACTCGCAGACGGTGAAGATCACTTCACGCTGCCGGTCACCCAGGAAGAACTCGCCGGCATGGTCGGCGCGTCCCGCGAGCGCGTCAATAAGGCCATTGCCAGCTTCATCCGGCTGGGCTGGCTCGAACAGCAAGATCGCACGTACCGGATCACGCAGCGCGATCGTCTCGAACTTCGCGCTCGCTGACGTATCGACACATATCTATATTGACGAGTATCGATATGGCGGGTAGGTTGCAGGTATGCGCCTACAACTTGCCCTCAACGTTCACGACCTCAACGCTGCGGTCGACTTTTATTCGAAGATGTTCGATACGACGCCTGCCAAAATGCGGCCGGGATACGCGAACTTCGCGATCGAGAACCCGCCCCTGAAACTCGTGCTGTTTGAGGACGTCAACGCCCCCGCTGGTGGCGACTTCCAACACATCAACCACCTCGGCGTCGAGGTTGAAGACGCCGATCAGGTCGTCGCCGCCGAGGCCCGCATCGACGCCACCGGCATTGCGACCACCGGTGTCGAAGACGCCGTCTGCTGCTTTGCCGAGAAAACCGAAACCTGGATGGAGTCGCCCGAGGGAGCTCGCTGGGAGTGGTACGTGAAGACCGCAGACACCGAGCAGCTCGAACGCTCCGTCAGCTGCTGTTGAACACGTTTCCACTCAGGCATCGATCCCGCGCCTGGCACTTAATCGGCGAGTGACCGAAGTCGGGCAACAAGGTGACACCGGAGCGTGAAGAGTGCTGGCACGATGAATGATTCATGAACGCTGCGATCACCACCCGACAACTCCGACGATCATTCGGTAACAACAACGCCGTCGACGGGGTCGACCTCGACGTGCCGCATGGCGAGATCTACGGCTTCCTCGGCCCGAACGGTGCCGGCAAGTCGACGATGGTGAAGATGCTCTGCACGCTTCTCTCGCCCACGAGCGGCGAAGCCACCGTGGCCGGCTACGACGTGGCCACCCAGGCGGGCGACGTCCGTCTCCGAATTGGCGTGGCACTCCAGGAAGCTTCACTCGACGGCAAACAGACCGGCCGCGAACTCCTGGAACTGCAAGGGATGCTCTACGGCCTGTCCAAGCCGAACATCAAACAACGCATGAACGATGTCATCGGTCTCGTCGACATTGGTACCGCAATCGACGATCGCGTCGAGTCGTACTCGGGCGGCATGAAACGACGACTCGACCTGGCCATGTCGCTGATTCACAAACCCCAGATCCTCTTCCTGGATGAACCCACCACCGGCCTCGATCCAGTGAGCCGCAGCGACGTGTGGCAAGAGGTGCGCACGCTCAACTCCGAAGAGGGCATGACCATCTTCCTCACAACGCAGTACCTCGAAGAGGCTGATGAGCTCGCTGACCGAGTCGGCATCATCGCCAAGGGAGTCATCGCCACCGAAGGCACCCCTGCTGAGTTGAAACGTTCGATTGGCACCGACCTGATCATCGCTCGCGTCGACGGAGACCTCAACGCCGCAGCCGATGCGGTTCGAGGCGTGACCGGAATCGCAAGCGTCGAGATCCACGGCAACGAGCTGTCGCTCGCTGCCACGGACGGGGCTGGCGCGATCTCTGCAGTCGCCGTGGCACTCAATAACTGCGATGTGCGAGTCACGTCGCTCACGTTACGGACCCCCACGCTCGACGACGTCTTCCTCGACGTCACCGGCTCCAAGCTGGCAGCGAGCCACGAATCAGACGCGACCGGCACGGAGACGCCTTCATGAGCAACATCACCAAACAACGCAACGATGGCCTCGCTGGAGCGGCCGCCGAGCCCCTCGCTCGACGCTCCACCGTGTTTCACGACCTCGCCACGGTGGCCAAGCGGGCCTGCCGGAGCGTGTTCCGCGAACCCGAGTTCTTTATCCCGGCGATCATCGTGCCGGTCTTCTTCTTTGTGGTCAACATTGGCGCGCTACAGGACGTCGCCGAAAGCGGCGCTGCAGCCGCCGGCCGAGAACTCGACTTCAAAGCGTTCCAACTGCCCGTTGCGATCATCTTCGCCGTGACCGGCGTGTCACGAGCGAGTTCGTTGGTGATCGATATCCAAGGCGGCTACTTCGACCGGCTTCTCCTGACACCGATTCGCCGGCCAGCATTGCTCCTCGGGTTGATGGCTGCCGACCTGATGGCGGTGATGATGCTTGCCATACCCGTCACGGCACTCGGCCTGATTCTGGGCGTGGGCTTTGAGAGCGGCATTCTCGGCCTCTTCGCGTTCCTCATCTACGGATCACTGTGGGGTCTCGCCTTCGCCGGCTTTCCCTACGCAATTGCCCTCAAGACCGGCAACCCCGCTGCGGTCAACTCCAGCTTCATTCTGTTCTTTCCGTTTGCGTTCCTCACCACGAGTTTCCTCCCCAAGGAAGCACTCACCGGTTGGCTTGCGACCATCGCGACCTACAACCCGGTCACTTATGTGCTCGCGGGGTTGCGGTCGCTGATTACCGAAGGGTGGGACTGGCAAGCGCTCGGCAACGGGCTCCTCGCGATCCTTGCGGTGACCATCGTGAGTTTCGGGATGGCGAGCGCGGCCATGCGTGGCCGCATCTCTCAGAAGTGATTCAGCCGAGTTCGTAGCGGACGAACGTGCCGTCGTACATCGAGACCAGTACGAAACCGTTTGCCACGACGGCATCGCCGAAGCCGACCAGACCTTCCTCGGTGCTCCCACCCTCATTGATCTGGTCGATCACCCAGTTCGTTCCGTCGGTCGCAAGCAACCATTCGGCCAGTTGCATCGGCTCCTCGTTCGGGTCGAACACAATCTCTTCGCCGTCGGCTCCAATCGTGATGTTCTCCATCACCGAGAACGGAATCGAAACCAGTTCCTCGCCGGTCTCGGGGTCAAAGAATCGGAACCCTCCCTCACCACCATCGATGTCGTAGTCCTCACTGGCGAATTCAAAATTCACTGACTCATAGAGCGCGTCGGTGGTTTCGGTCGAGACCACTTCGCCGGTTTCAAGCCGAGTCAGCGTGTAGGTGCCGGTCGCGCTCGAATTATCGAACGTGACGTTCAATTCGAGCCGGTAGCCATCGACTTCACCCGACGACCGCGAACCCACCGCGGTCAGGCGTCCGCCGTTCTCGAAGCCGTCGTACTCGTACAGCGTTACGATGCCACTCCCACGGGTGCTGGCGGAGAAGTTCTCGGGCAGCCCCTCGATGGTCATTGGCAACCAATCTCCAGTGGAGAGATCCAGCGCCGCGATCGCTCGCTCCTCGCCATCGACACCGAATGCCACCACCGAGTCGCCATATGCCAGCAGCGCTTCGGAGTAACCATCGAATGGAGCGTTGAACTGCTCCCACGTTTTCCCATCGCTCGAAATCGATATCTGCCCGTCCGGGTCGGATCGGGCGAGGCCACCGACGATCGTGACCGGCTGCTCGCGGTACCCGTTGGGATCATCAAGGGTTTGTACTGCCGGCCCACCGTCCCACGCACCGACGTAGCTGATGCGCTGCCCGTCGCCGTTGAGAGTCCCTGGCGACTCGACGCCCAGTTCTTCCCAGCTGAACTGCAAATTCTCCGATGTGCCGTCTTCTTGCTCGACGTTGATTGTGACACCAAGATCATCGATCGACGTGCCGTATCCACGACTCGATGACTGGATCTGGTCGCGAGTATCGGGATCGAGGAGAGAAATCGGGTCGACGTTGACATAGGAGTTCACCGTGACCGCCCAGAACTGATCGTTGCCAACAAGGGGCTCGGCATACACCTGGAAGTCGACGAACTCCGGCAGGTCGGCCGGCCGCGGCGGTTGGTTGATCTCCTGTGTTGTCCAGTTCACCAGGTCGGTCGTGGAAAACATCTGCATCGGTGTCTCGGTGACCACGCCGCCAGCGCCGGAGGCATTCGGGTCGGACAGCAACGCCAATCGACTCCCGGTACTCATCATGTTCCAGAACTGAGCGTTGGGGTCCGGCAGCACCACGTCGATGTCTTCCCACTCGACGCCATCAGGGCTGAAACGGAAATCGACGACCTGAGCGGTCGGGACCGAATACACCGCCTCAAATACCGTGGGGTTTGCGAGCACCACCGCTCGAACCTCTTCGTAGAGCCCCGCCTCTTCGAGCTGCGTGATCGCCTCGTCGATGGTCGCAGGTAGTCCGTCGGCGAAGAAGTCCTTGGCCTCCTGCGAGAACTGCGTACTGATTTCTTCGGGGATTTCCGTCGGCAACGCTTGGGGTTGCGATGACTGGTGCACCGCCAGAAATCCGTCGTTCCACGCCAACAAGCGGACGTTGCCAAACCGTTCTTGGAACGCTGGGTCGGACACGACCACCCCACCTGCACCATCGGGAACCGCGGCCAGGATGTTCGATGGCGGTGCCGTCGCATCAAGAACCGGGAGTGCGGTCGTGGCGGGAGCGACGGGCTCGAGTGCTTCCTCGGCTGGTGCTTCATCGCCGACTTCGGACTCGGCGACCGGCGAACTGACGATCAGGTCACCGCCGTCATCTCCGCCCACCACATTGGCGATGACCGCACCGGAGACTGCCAACGTTCCCACAGCCGCGAGGCCACCGAGCGCGCTGCGCCGACGACGGCGCTTCGATGCGGTGGTGTGGACCTGTGCGAGCATCCTGGTCGCGTCGCCAACGTCGACCGCCTGCGCAGCGGTCGCAAGGTCGACCTGGGGGTTGGGTGTCGATTCGGGGGTGAAAGGTTCAGTCATTGGAGGCTCCTGAGTCAGGCGGTTCCGAGGTCATCGGCGAGTTGGGAGAGAGCCCGGCTGAGACGGCTTTTGACCGTGCCGGGGCGAATGTCGAGGGCATAGGCGATCTGCTGCTCAGACCAATCGAAGTAGTACTTGGCAACCACGACCGCACGATGATCGACGGACAGACGTTCGAGCGCCGGAGTAACGCGTTCGTCGAAGTGCACGCTCGAAGCAGCGGGCTCACGGGCACCCAATGCCGCTGTTTCCGCGACTTCGCGGCGGGTGCGACGATGCCGCGAGCGGGCCCAGTTCAAGCCG
>JBLFZD010000021.1:0-22553 GCA_047610085.1 Ilumatobacter sp.
CATCGTGGCGAGGGTCTGCATCGGTGGGAATGGAATGGCCATGTAGTCGACGGAGCGGAAGTTCTCTTCGCCCCCGTGGAAGTCGGGCGGGACCGGCAGGCCATTGTTGAAGTAGCTCGGGTCGATGAGTGCGCCCGTGCCACCGACGTGGAAGACGACGGGGATCCCGGCTTCTTCTGCTTGACGCCACACACGGTCGAGCGATCGGTGCGACGGCGAATGGCCGGCCGGGCAGCCGGACGCCACGAGGAGTGCAGCGGCGCCCATCTCGATGGACTCGGCAGCTATAGCGGCAGCCCGATCGAAATCGGCGAGCGGGACGTAGCAGGTGGCGAGCAGGCGCTCGTCAACCGAGCAGAACTCGGTCATGCCCCGGTTGTGGGCGCGCGCTGCGCCGTAGGCGAGGTCGAGATCGACTGGCTTGCCGTTGATCGGGTGTTCCCACTCGAAGAGCCGTGAGTTGTGGAACGTGTTGAACAGCAGCTGGCTGTCGACACCGATGTAGTCGAGGACGCGCGGTCGGTCTTCGGCAATGAACGAACCGGTGGCGGCGAAGTTCTTCCGGTTCATGACGTCGGTGGCTTCGTCGGCAAGGAACTCCTCACTGCGATGCCGTTCGGCGAGCCGTTGGAAGACTGCGGTGAGATCATCGGGGGCAAGCGACTCGCCGGCACCTGCGTCGCCGGTTTGGACCAGTTCGCTCGCGTACTGCGGGACGGTGAGCCGATCGCGAATGTCGGGGTCAGCGTGATCACGGAGCCAGTTGGGCGGTTCCATGATGTGTGCGTCAGCGTCGTGGACCCTGCGGCGTTCGATGTAGGCCATAGACCAGTGTCGCGCCTACCGGTGGCTGGCTCGGCAGTCAGACGGAGCACATTCGTGTCAGCCGCTCGACGCCGCTAACGTAGGGGTTCTTCGCGGATGTAGTTCAATGGTAGAACATCAGCTTCCCAAGCTGAATACGCGGGTTCGATTCCCGTCATCCGCTCTCGAAAACACCAGGTCAGAGGGGGTTTGGACATAGTTTACGGCGATTGTCGTGCCATGTCCGAGCCACGCTCAAATTGAGGACTGCACCCGATTCTGACGATGTTGGCAGCGCTCTGCACAAAAACTTCCTGGTAGTAAGTTCGGCGCATTCCGTTGCTCTCCTGGCAAAATCGGCCTGGCGAGCGATCGACGATGGTGTGACGCCGACGTGATCGGGTCCCACGCTTCGTAAACAAGATCGCGATGAATCCGGCTGCCTTCACCGACATCGCGCTCGATGAGCGACCCATCAGAATCCGGCGGCTCGCAGCCCGGCTCGCACCTTCGGTGGCGTGAGTGGGAACGAGTCGAACCACACACCGGTCGCGTCGTGGAGCGCCGCCACGACTGCCGGGACGTAGGGGAGCATCGGCATCTCGGACATGCCTCGAATGCCGAAAGGACCACGCGGGTCGGGAATCTCGAGGAGAACCGACCGAACGTGCTCGGGGATGTCGCCGATGCCGGGAATGAGATAGCCCGAGAAGCGGGGATTGAGCACTCGCCCGTCGACCACCTGCAAATCCTCGCTGAGCGCATAGCCATGAGCCTGGATCACGGCCCCTTCGATCTGCCCCTCGACCAGCGCTCGATTGATGATGCGCCCAACGTCGGACGACACCACGACATCGTGGACGACGATGTGGCCGGTCTCGGTGTCGACGGAGAGATCGACGGCCTCGGCGATGTAGCCATACGCGAAGGCGGGCGTGCTCGGTGCGCCGACAGAGCTGAGCGGCTCTGTCGGCGGTGGCGTGTAGCGGAAGTCGCCGATGGCCGGACGATCGCCGTCGAGCCACGCCTTCTCGGCTTCTTCAGCGGCGCCGAGGATGGCGTTGCCAGTCATCCAGCTGAGCCGAGAGGCGGAAGCAGAACCGGAGTCTCCGGTGGTTGCGGTGTCGGAGAACGTCGGGACGATGACATCGGGCGCGAGGCCGGTCGCCTCGGCCGCCATCTGCACGAACGCCGTGTGAGCGCCCTGGCCGAGGTCAGCGCCAGCCAGAAAGAGTTCGGCGGTGGATGGCTCTTCGCCGTCCCCGTTCAGCACGATCTTGGCTTCGGATCGCTCGGGGAACCCGAATGTGAAACCGACGTTCTTGAGGGCGCAGGCAATCCCCCGACCACGACGGACTGAGTCGACGGCCGGAGCGACTGACGCGAACGAAGGTATGGGCACCGGTTCGGCCTTGGGCTCGTTCCAGTCGGCGGCATCGGCGCACGCCTCGAGCACCTCGGGCATGCTGACCCCCGGCGGCATCTCTCTGCCGGTGATACCGATCGAACCTTCCCGCAGGACGTTGCGGCGTCGGACTTCGACCGGGTCGAGGTCGAGCGCTGCAGCGAGCTTGTTCATCTGACTCTCAGAGACGAAGCAGCCCTGCGGGCCGCCGAAGCCACGGAATGCTCCCCCGGGAACCGTCGTGGTGTACACCGCCCAACTGTCGACGCGAGCGAGAGGCACTTCGTAGGGACCGGACACCGTGAGGTGGAGATTTCCGAGCACTTTGCTCGACGTGTAGTTGTACGCCCCCGCGTCGAGATAGCCGTCAGCCTCGACGGCGAGGATCTTGCCATCGGCGCCAGCCGCGAGTCGGGCATGTATCCGACCTCGGTGTCGCTTGCAGTGACCGACGATGCTCTCTTCGCGGTTCCACACGGTGCGTACGGGGCGATTTATACCCATCTCGGCGAGCTTCACCACCGCGAGCGCCAGCACGATCTGCACGCTCATGTCTTCCTTGCCACCGAACGCACCTCCGATGGTGCGGTAGATCACACGCACACGGTCCAGCGGGAGATCGAGAGCGTGGGCGATCTGATCCTGATCGTCGTGAATCCACTGGCCCGAGGTTTCGACCGTGACGCGACCTTCGTCGTCGACATAGGCCAATCCGGCCTCGGTCTGGAGGTAGGCGTGCTCCTGGTAGGGAACTTCATACGTTCCCTCGACCACCACATGCGCTGTGTCAAAGGCAGCCTCCACCTCGTCAGATGTGCCGTTGCGGATCACGTAGTGGTGGTACACGTTCGACTGTGCCTCGGTCTCGGGGTGGATGAGCGGGGCATCGGGAGCCATCGCAGCATCGATGTCGTCGACCAACGGGAGTTGCTCCCACTCGACCCGCAGGAGCGCAGCGGCGGCGCGCGCGATCGACATCGACTCGGCCACGATCACTGCGAGGTTGTCGGCCTCCCAACGAGAGACGTCGCTCGCCACTGCGGACCGGCCTGTGCTGTTCGGCCCGATCAGCACGGGTTGGTCGAACATCATGAGGCCGTACTCGTTGACGGGAACGTCGACAGCGGTGAGCACGGCGACGACACCCTCGAGCGCCTCTGCCGCAGACGTGTCGAGCGAGAGGATCCGAGCATGTGGCTGGTTGGTGAAGACCGCCATTGCTTCGAGTGCGTTCTCGACTCGAAGATCCTCGACGTAGTCAGCCTCGCCCGACGCCTTCGCTGCGGCATCGGGCTTGACGAGCGAGTCGCCGAGACGGTGGGTGGACGAGCTGGCGACGGTCATGCCTTCACCGCTTCCTCAATCTTGTAGTACCCGGTACAGCGACAGAGATTGCCCGCCAAGCCCTGCTTGATCTGCTCGTCGCTGGGCGTTCCGAACTCGGTGCGCAGGGAGTCAGCAGCGACGATGAACCCCGGGATGCAGAAACCGCATTGAACCGCAGCGGCGTTGACGAAGGCCTGCTGGATGGGAGCCAGAGCGCCCTGAGAACCAATGCCGACGGCGGTGGTGATCTCGGAACCGGCCGCTCGAGCCGCAGGCACCAAGCAGCTCAGCACACTCGTGCCATCGAGGCGCACCGTGCATGCACCACACTCGCCTTCGGCGCAGCCTTGCTTCGTCGTGACGACATCGGCTTCTTCTCGCAGCCAGTTCAGGAGCGTCATCGGGTGCCACGGTGCCGAGACGGCCACGCCGTCAACCGTCGTGTCGAGTGTCGAGCCGACTTCCCACTCCCCGGTGGCGCCCGTTGCGGGAGCAGCCGGACCACCGATCATGGGCGGCGTGGCCGGGAAGGCAGCGTCGTGGGTGCCGGCGGCCAGAGCAGCGAGGGCCCGACGGACCATCACCGAGATCTGGTCGGTTCGATACTCAGCGGTTGCTCGGATGTCGTCGATTGGGGCGACAGCCGCAGCTGCTGCACCCGCGATCTCCCCAGCAGCACCGATCACTCCATCAACCGCCGCCGCACCATCGAGAAGCGATTCGGCCTCAGCGATTCGGCTGACCGTCGGAGCCACGCTACCGAGGACCACTCGACTGTTGCTGATCGACCCGTCGTCACCGAAGGTGGCGATGACAGCAAGGTGCACGACAGAGATCGCCTGGGCTCGACGCAGCCCGAGCTTGAGGTAGACACCGCGACGGGCACTTCCTTCGACAACCGGAATGGTCACACCGGCGACGAGTTCGTCTGGCTCGAGGACGGTGCGGCGCACACCGGTGGTGAAGTCCGCCATCGCAACGGTGCGACTGCCTCGGGCCGAGGCGATCGTGATCTCGGCATCGAGTGCCACGAGGGCCGACAGCGAGTCGTTGGCAGGGCTCGCAGTGACGATGTTGCCGACCACGGTGGCCCGGTTGCGCAATGCCGGCGAACCGACCTCCCAGCAGGCTTGAGCGAGCGGAAGCGCGTGTTCGCGGATCAGCTCGTGCCCGACGCACTGGTTGTGGGTGGCCATTGGTCCGACGTGGATGCCATGTCGAGTCTGGTGGATCGAGTCGAGACCGTCGATCGACGAGAGATCGATCACCACCTCGAGATCCGGCCTCATCCCACGATCGAGTTCGACCAGGAGGTCGGTCCCGCCAGCGACGATGCGAGCAGCGGATCCGTGCTCGGCGAGCAACTCGAGGGCGTCTTCGAGGCTGACAGGCCGGACGTAACGAGCCGGACGGTTGGCCGGCTGTTGGACGTGGTGGAGCTCGAGTGGCGCTGGCATATTCATGCTTTCCCGTCGTCATGGCGCGGGGTTCGGTGGAAGTCACTATTCACGCTCTGAGGGTGCCGAGCACCAGGACCGAAGTCAACAGTCTGGGGACCTCGTCATCGAGCGTTCATCGAGAAGCCGTCAGGCGATGCCATTGCTCCGGTGCCAACTTCAGCCGTTCCGCCAACCAACGATTGTGTACATTGCCTGCGGCGGGCCTGCTAACTTCTGAACTACGATGAGTAGCGGGGAAACGACGGAATCCGCAAGCGCTACGAGCGGTCCGTTGTACGCACGCATCGCTGCGAACCTCCGTGAAGAGATCCTCAATGGCGTGCTCAGACCTGGTCAGCGGCTTCAGGAACAGGTCGTTGCCGAGCGCTACGGAGTCTCGAGGGTGCCGGTACGAGATGCACTGCGCCGTCTCGAAGTCGAGGGATTGATCGAGATGGAACCCAACCGTGGGGCGTTCGTCGGTTGCGTCACCGCCGAGGAGGCGGTCGAGATGCTCCGCGTTCGGCTGGTGCTCGAGGAAATGCTTGGCAGAGATGCGGCGAGAAGCCGCACCGAGGAACAGGTCGAGGAACTCCGCCGGGTCGTTGCAGAAGGTACATCGTCGGTTCGCGGCGCAAGCCCTGCTCAGCTGGTCGGTCTGAATACCAGGTTTCACCACCTCTTGGGTAAGGCCAGCCACAATCCGACCGCGGCAGGCCTGGTCGAGTCACTGCGCACAAGAAATGAACTGCAGTACTCCGGCAAGCTCCCTCGCCGGGCTGAGTCCTCCTGGAAGGAACACGCGGCAATCGTCGAGGCGATCGCCGCCGGAGACCCCGAGGCAGCGGCACGTGCCGTCAATGAGCACCTCATGCACGCTGCAGCGGAGTGGGAAATGGAGCTCGCCCCCTGACGGTGGACTCACCGGACTCGAGACCGCTCGAGCTCGGCCTGCCGCTGCCGAATCGCGCCGTACTGTACGACGGCACCACGGTGGAAGAACTCCTGGCGCGTGCCGAGGCTGCGGACTGCGATCTGGTCTGGTCTGATCATCGGTGTGGGTTTGCGATGAGCTCGTCGCCAACCCACGGCTGGAGGCTGTGACCACCCTCGCTGCTATTGCCGCCCGAACCGAACGGGTTCGTCTCGGCGTGTGCTGCCTTGCGACCTTCCCACTCCGTCAGCCCGTGTTGTTTGCTGCGACCTGGGCGAGCCTCAAAGCCCTGTCCAGCGGCCGGACGCACCTGCCACCTTCGATGGTCACTTCACCAGCTTCGGCCCGGTCGCTCTCGAGCCCAGGACAGGATCCTTGCCCGATCTGGATTGCGTCGAATCCAAATCCGGAGCGTCTTTCGCCGGAGCTCTACCTCAAGGCGATCGACAGAGTTGCGCTTCGTACCGACGGTTGGCAGACAGCGGTGACCGACCCGGCGACGTTCGGTCGTCAGTGGGACCGCATCCGCGCGCGGGCGGCCGACCACGGGCGCGGCCCCCACCTGCTGTGGTCCTCAACCCACCTCATGGTCAATCTCGCCGACACGGTCGAAGAAGGTTGCACGGCGGGCAAGGCCTTTCTTGACCGCTATCACACCAGGGACACCCCGCCCGAGATCATGGATTGTTGGGGCGCGTACGGCGATGCCGACACCGTTGCTGCCCGCATCATGAGCTATGTCGACCGAGGTCTCGACATCCCAATCCTGCGGATGGCCTCAAACAACCAAACGACGATGCTCGAGCGGGTGCGCGAGGAACTCGTTCCAAGGCTCGGCGTAGCGGCGTGAGCCTCACCGACGACCTACTTGCACTGCTCGAACTACCCCCGTGGGTGCCTTCCGACTCGGTTGAACCAGATGCAGCGCAGATCGCAACCCTCGTGCGGAAGGTGTCGTGCCACACCTCGAATAACGGCGGCCGACGGAGATTCGCCGACATGAACATGGCGAAGTGGCGGCTCGATTCGGGCCCGAGGGCGACGATGGGATCGTGTTGTTCGCCTCTGTCGTGGTCCAACACGGCGACCCACGTGACGACACGCCGACGGTGATCGGAAACGGAGGCGCTATGCAGGTACGTGGCTGGGGCGCCACTCCATGCAAAGGCGTGTTCGCCTCGGCGCTGGCCGCGCTGAGCGGACTCCCCGAACTCCGCAGACCTGTGTGGCTGGCAGTGAGCACCGAGGGGTCGAGCTCTCACGGTGGCTCCCGGCGACTGCTGGATGACCTCGACCTTCGGGCCAGCGCCGGGATCGTGCTCACAGGCACCGACCTCGCCATCTCGCGAGCCAACCGCGGTCGTATCGATGTCGTCATCCGCATCAGGGGCGAGACGTGTCACTCCAGTCAGCCGTCGCTCGGGAGCAACCCCTTCGACCGGTTGCCGGAGATACTCGATCTGCTGCGTCGCCTTGTCACACCGCCCGAGGACCGCACGCTGGGTTTGGCTACGGTGACGCCATTCGCCATTCGCCATTCGCCATTCGCCATTCGCCATTCGCCATTCGCCATTCGAGCCGAGCCGGTGCCCGACACCCTCCCCTGATCCCGCAGGCATTGTTCGTGTGTGTCGACCGGCGGCTGCTTCCTGGCGAGTCGCCCGACGTAGCCATTGCATCGGTTTGAAAGGCTCTACGCGGTGTCGACGACGTGAACGTAACGGCCGGCGCTTCGATGCTGGCCGCATGCGTGCCGGCACGAGCCCCGATCATCGACGCCCTTGCGGCCGGCGTCGCGGCTGCCGGGCGACCGCTTGAGATCGTGACGAGCCGACACACCTTCGATGCTGGCTACGCATGCTCGATCGGTATCCCGGCTCCGATGTTCGGACCTGGCCGTCGACGCTTCGGACCAGACATGGTGGAGCCGGAGTCGATCGCTGTACCCGACTGTGAGGCTGGAGCCATCTCGTTGCGAACCGCCATCGAGCAGATCTGCTGCTGACCCGACGACGACGTGCTGGTGCAAGTGTTGCGCACGTCAATCGACTCGGCACATTGACGTGCGAGAAGTCACACAGACAACAAGGCTCAGCATACCCCAATTGTATACAATTAACAGATCCGACTCGGTGTCAGGCCGTGACATCTTAATCAGCGATTCAAAGTTGCACGGGGCATGTCACGCCCCAGCGTGTTGCAACGCGTCCTTCACCGACCGACCACATCGAGAGAACCAATGTCACAAAACAGCCCAGGACCGAGGCCGAGCCGGGTCACCGCAGACGTCGTGGTGTGCACGCCTGGGGAAGAACACGCGGCCCGGAACACCTTTCTCGACGTCGTTGACGGTCGCATCGCTGCGGATGTGCACGCTGAGCCTGATGTGCTCCTTGACGCTCCGGGGACCGCAGCCATCCCCTCGCTCGGCAACGGACACGATCACGGCAGACCGGTGTCGCCCCTGGCGTTCGGGGCCGTGGACGGCCCACTCGAGTCCTGGCTGACAGCTGTTCGCCAGATGCCGCGTTTCGACCCAGAGGCCGCGGCAACGGTCTTCTTCGGTCGACTCCTCGCGAGTGGCTTCACAGCGACGATGCACTTGGACCGACCTGGGGAGCCGCAGACGCTCGTCGAGTCGCTCACGATGGTCGGTCGAACGGCAGCGACCATGGGAATGGCAGCGGCGATTGCGGTGCCGATGGCCAATCGACGCAACCTGCTGTACGCCGATGATGATGCGACGACCGAAGCGCTGCGTGGCTGCGGCTACGCGGGCGATCCGAGCCAGTTTCTGCCCAACTCGATTGCCAGCGTCGAGGAACAGATGGCCACGGTCGACGCCATTGCCGACGAAGTCGAGGATGGCAGAGTGTCCGTGCAATACGGACCGCAGGGTCCTCAGTGGGTGAGCGATGACCTGCTGGAAGCAGTTGCCGATGCATCGTTACGATCAGGGCGTCGTGTCCACATGCACGTGTTCGAAACCTTCCGCCAACGGGTGTGGGCCGACGACGAGTACCCGGCGGGCCTTATCCCACACCTCGATGCACTCGGACTTCTGAGCGAACGACTCTCGATCGCGCATGGTGTTTGGTTGCGACCAGATGAACTCGAGTTGCTCGCCGAGCGTGGAGTGTCAATTGTCGTCAACAGCACCTCGAATCTGCGATTGCGATCCGGGACAGCGCCGATGGCCGCAATGCTTGCTGCCGGTGTCGGTGTTGCCACCGGGCTCGACGGTCTCGGATTCGATGATGACGTCGACGGATTCCGCGAGACTCGACTTGCTCACCTCCTTCAGGCGGGAACAGGACTCGAGGACGTGGTGTCGGCCCGAGATTGCTTCCGTGCCGCCATGGACCAGGCACATCGAGTGGTTCGAGGGGTCGCTGGACCCTGGGGATTCGCTGAAGGAGCGCCCGCCGACATCGCGCTCCTCGACCGCGATCGGCTGCGTGCCGACCTCGTTGTCGACGTGTCGGACGATGAGCTGATCAGAGCCCGAGCAACCGCCAGCCACGTGAAGCACGTGATCTCCGGTGGACACGTCGTCGTTCGCGACGGACGGGTCCTGACTGCCGACGTCGACGAAGCCGACAAGCTCATCAACGAGCAGATGATGGCCAGCGCCGACGAGTTGAGCCGTCAGGCCATCGACGTGGCCGCTCTGCAGCAAGCACAGCGCCGCTACTACGGCAAAGCGGCACCAGCAGAAGGCCTCGAGCAGTAGGTCGAGCTCAGTCCAGCGTCGCTGCTGCGTCGAGGAGAAGGCAGTCGCTGCCGGGCCGACCTAGGAGGCCGAGCCCCACCGGGTGGCCATCGAGTTGCATCGCAGGGACAGCAACCGTCGGGGAGCCCGTACTCCCAGCGATGCTGTTGACCGCCAGCATTCGTGCTCGCATCTTGTCTGCTTCGGGGCCAGACGGCGTCGGCTCCGGGGCTGGTCCCATCGTGGTCGGGAGGATCAAGATCGTGCCTTCGCCGACGAGCGACTGGAGATGGTCTCTTACCCGCTCGCGGATCAGGTCTGCCTCGACGACTTCGTCGGTGGTGATCTGCGATGCCTGAACGAAGCGTCCGGCGATGTCCGGGCCCATATCGGGTTGGCGCTCGGTGACCCATTGGCCGTGGGCCTGCCAGGCCTCCCACTGCTGTCGGATTCGGAAGCCGTAGAACCACTCGTCGAGGTCCTCGGATTCAGGAACGACATGCACGGCTTGCGGGGCTCGACCGGTCAAACGCTCAGCGATCTCGTTGGCGCTCGAACGGAGCCCAGCGTGCACGTCTGGGTCGGTGAGCGCCAGCAGATCGTTTGCGACCAACACCCTGATGACCTCGGTTGGTTCGCTGCTGTCGGCCAACATCACGCGGCCGAGCGTCCGCAAGGTCTGACCCGATCGAGCGAACCACCCCACCGTGTCGAAACTCGATGCCAACGGCACGACACCATCGATGGGTATCCGGCCGTGGGTCGGCCGGATACCGAAGAGGCCGCACCACGACGACGGCACACGCACCGAGCCGCCGGTATCGGTGCCGAGCGCAACATCGGCGAGGCCACCAGCGACGGCGCTCGCCGATCCGCTGGATGATCCGCCTGGTATGCGACCGGGGGCAGCCGTGTTGTGAGGTGTGCCGTAGTGCTTGTTGGTGCCCGCAAGACTGAAGGCGAGTTCGTCGGTGATGGACTTGCCGATCACGCTCACGCCTGCATCGATGAACCGTTGGACGGCTGGGGCGGAGGTCTCGGCGGGAGCAGCGTCTGCGAGGAAGTCGGGGTTGCCGGCACCGGTTCGAAACCCCTGAATGTCGAACAGGTCTTTGACCACACCGGTCATGCCGGCGAGTGGCCCAGAAGACTTGCCATCGCTCAACGCCGCCGGGCCGACGATGAGAGCGCCAAGATGATCTTCGGTCGGAATCTGGACCGAGGTCATCAAGACACTGGCTCCCCGGCTTCGCACCCCGGACACTCAGCTGGGTCGTAGGCATCCATGCCGTCGAGAGTGACCAACACGTCGGTCTCCACGCCGAGCTCCACGTCGAAGAGTCCCTTGGTGGCAAGCAGCGCGACGCCGATCGGCGTACCCCCGTTGGAACGGACCACGTCGAGTAAGAGCCGGGCGGTCCCGCCAGTGGTCGTGATGTCGTCGACGACCAGAACCGGGCCCTCGGGGATACCCGCACCGCCGAAGAGGGTGTAACCGTTGGTCGACTTGCGAGCGAAACGCGGCTCGGCCCCGAGCCGATTGGCAATGGACCACGCCATGACGCTGCCGGCCTCGTTGGCGCCGAGGACGACGTTGACCTTGCGGTCAGCCCACCGCTCCGCAACGGCGTCGAAGAGCAGATCAGCCACCGATGTGTCAGCCAGCAGGTCAACCGCCTGGAAGTAACGCGTCGAATGGAGACCGCTGTCGAGCACGAAGTGCCCGTGACGGATCGCTCCGCTCGACTCCAGAATGCTGCCCGGCGATGTCACATCGATGCCGCTTCGGCGAGCGCTGCCTGGAACGCATCGAGGCCGGCCTGACCAACCTCGATGTCCTGCGCACCAGTCCCCGAGCCGACGCCGACGGCTCCGATCACCTCGCCGCCGACTTCGATCGGCAGTCCGCCGCTCAGATTAGTCAGCCGACCACCTGTGGCGAAGGCGAGTTTCAGTTCGACTTCTGGGCCAGCGCCTCCCGTCTGAGCTCGCGATGAAGCTGCGGTTTGAGCCTTGGCCTTGGACGAGAGTTCGGAGAGAACCTTGGCCCCATCCATTCGAGCGAAGGCGACCGTGTGGCCGCCGGTGTCGACGACGGTCACACACTGGGGGACACCCATGGCTTCCGCCTTTTCGATCGAGGCGTGAAGAATGGTGTGGGCCCCGGCGAGTGTGAGCTGTGTGCCGGTTCTGATCAGTTGTGTCATGGTGCTACCTCCGAGAGGACGGTGATGAGATTGGACCCGGGCGGGCCTTGGTGTTCGGCACCCGCCGAGGCGAGCACCATGGAATCTCCGACGACGCTGGCGACAACGGCGTTGGCCACGGCCTTGGCGACAATGCCGGCTTGGCCGGCCATGAAGTCGGAGTTGATCGTGTGACGTCGGCCGCGCACCTCGCTGGTGAGATCAGCACCGCAGTTGATGAAGACCTGTCGGACCCGGCTCGCATCGGCAGGCGCGAGTGGATTGGATGGCGAGTCGATACCGGAAGCGTTGACGGCGCTCAAGATTCCCCTGACGTCGAGCTGATCCGACATAACGCCGGATCCCGAGCGCAAGTTGCTCGTCGACGCTGCAGAGTTGCCGAAGGCGAGGACTCGGCACGCCGTGTGTTCACCGCCGGCGGACACCGAGCCTCGTTGTGTGAAGAGTGATCGGTCGCGGTTGACGACGTCGTCGGTGACAGCGTCGGCGGAGATCTCGCCGAGGGCGATGGCGATGCCAAGGGCCGAGGCGGCCTTCGACAACGATGTGGCCGCTCCGAGTGACCCACCGGGGACCGTCGCCAGCGACTTGGCCCGCTCTGGCGTCATCGCCGGGCATTTGATCTGAACACAGTCGATCTCGTCTGGCGACATGCCACCATCACTGATGGCAGCGGCGACGGCCTCGGCAACCATGTGGGCTTGCTTGGCTGTTCCCAGTTCGTCTGGTGCGAGGTTGCGGGTGCTGCCAACACCAACGGCCAATCGTGGATCATCGGTCGCTGCTTCGCTCGACGCCTCGGTCCTGGTGATCACGTTGTGGTGGGGGCTCATCAGACCTCCGCACAACCCGATCATCATCATCGGGACTCGGGCAACGACCTCTTCGGGCGATTGATCGAGGTGTTGCCCAATCAGCAGAGAGAGCTGGAGCATGGTCAGCGCCCGGGCATACCCGGTGCCTTCTGGCTGCGAGATCACCCCGATTATCTCCGCCGGGTCGATGGTGCTGTCGGCGATTGCTTTCTTGAGCGAGGTGACGTCGCCGGGGTCGCTCATCGGTAGGCGGTGCAGATCCCAAGTAGACATCAGCTCATCACCGCCAGAGCATCGATCTCCACCAAGTAGTCCGGTTTCACGAGTGAACAGGCAACCGATGTTCGAGCTGGCCTCGGCTCGGTGAAGCGTTCGCCGTACACCTGGTTGACCGCAGCGAAGTGCTCGAAGTTAGAGAGGTAGATCGTCACTTTCACCACGTCGGACATCGCTGCGCCTGCGTCGTGGAGGAGCTTCTCGATTCGGTCGAGGACACACGCTGTTTGTTCCGCAGCGTCACCGATGCCGACAGTGTTCCCGTCGGAGCCGATCGGTGTTTGTCCTGACACGGCGATGATCGAGCCGGCAGTGACGGCTTGGCTGTACGGGCGGTTGGGTGGCGTTGCGATGTCGCTTTCGACGATGCTCACGGCCATGGGGTACCTCCGGGGGTTGATGGGATGTCGGTTGCGGGTTCTGGCGTCGGTGTGGTGAGCCAGTCGGGGGTGTCGAGTTGTTCCAGGACCGAGTGGGGCAGAACGGCGTGAACGCCAACAACCCGATTGACGACCTGCGTGATGCGTAGATCGACGGCAAGGCTGGCCAGGCGATAGCCGGCCAGCCATGGAAGACCGCAGTGCGCTTCGAGGAACGTGAGCAGCTGGTTCACCGCTGCTCGGGCTGCTGCTTCGAGGTTGGCCTCGAATCCCATGGCGATCAGACCTGCCGGGGTGATCGCCAGCGGGTGGTCCAACGTCAGACCAGGCCGGACACTCATGCGTAGGTCACCGTCGAGACACGTCTCGACAGCCGTTTGGTCGATCTCACCGTCGCCCTGGGCTGCGTGGCCGTCGCCGAGACTCACGTTTGCTCCGGGCACGAACACGGGCAGGAACAATCGAGTGCCGACGATCAGCTCTTTGCAGTCGATGTTGCCTCCGTTGGCTCGAGGCTCGATGGTTGAGATCGAGCCCCACGCTGGTGGAGGGGCGGTGGCAACGATCCCGAAGAAGGGACGGAGCGGAATGTCGATGCCGGGCGGTACCTGTCCTGTGCGTTGATCGGGATCGATGGGGATCACCGCGGTGTCGGGGCCGCTGTCCGCGGCGAGCGCCTCCGGGAACAGACCCCTGCCGGGGCGCATGCGGTTGATGCCGTAGGGAGCGCCGAAGCGGATGTCGAGCAGGTCGATGGCGAGCGCGTCGCCCGGATTCGCCCCCTGGACGGCTATCGGTCCGGTCAAGATGTGGGGCCCGGGACCACGCTGCGTATCACTGTTGAGGATTGCTCGGACATCGTCGGCCAGCCACCCGGCAGGCACCGGGTCGTCGATACCACCCTGCACGGTGCGGACGCGAACGGTTCCGCCATCGGGAATCTCACACACTGGCTCGCGGCTGCCGTCTTGGTAGCCCCAGTGGACCGAGTCCGGGGTGGCGCTCACGTTGGTGATGGTCGTCGCCGTCTTCGTCACGGGCGCTGATCCCCGAACAGCATCGAGAGATGAGGCTGGCGCGCTTCAACCTCGTCGATGATGGACGGCACATCGATCGTGTTTGGCGTCCCGTCGGCGACCACGTGGATGCCTCCGACCCAGACGTCAACAACGTCGTCGGCTGACGCAGAAAAGACGACGAGGGCTTCGAGGTTGTCGTGTTCGCCCCGGAGGCGAGGTGCCATGTGTAGCTTGCGGCCGTCGATGAGGGCCAGATCAGCGAGCTTGCCGGGCTCGATCGAGCCAATCGTGTCGCCGAGGCCGAGGGCCTTGGCTCCGTCGACTGTGGCCATGCGCAGCACGGTCCGTGCCGGCATTCGCAGCGGGTCGAGGTGGTTGATTCGTTGCAGCATGGACGTCGCCCGCATCACCTCGAACATGTCGAGCCTGTAGGAGGACAACAGCCCGTCGGTGCCCAGACCGGTCTTGAGGCCAGCGTCGAGGAAGTCTCCGATGGGAGCGATGCCGGTGCCCATCCGCATGTTCGACACGGGGTTGTGAATCACCGCTGCACCGGCGCGGGCCAGCGTCTCGATCTCGTCCTGCTCGAGCCAGTTGCCGTGAGCGAACACGGTTCGTGGGCTGAGCACACCGAGGTCGGCGTAGCGCGGGACAGGGCGGGCTCCGTAGCGTTCGACGTGGCTGTCGACATCGGCCTTGCTTTCGCAGAGGTGGGTTGTCAGGCCGGTGTCATGGGCTTCGGCTTCCTTGGCCATGGTCAGCACCATCTGATCGCTGGCTGCGTTCTGGTGTTCGAACCCGAACCAGAACTTCACTCGGCCGCCGGTTTCGTCGTTGACCTGACTTCTGACCGAGGCCAGGTTGTCCTCGAGCGAATCGCACGAGTCAGCCATCTCCTCTCGGTCAGTGGCATGAGAGGAAACGAGGGCGCGGATTCCGAGCTCGGCGCAAGCGGCACCGAACTCGGCTGGCTTGTTGGGCATGGCGAGCAGCGTCGTGGTGCCACCGGCGAGCGCCTCGCCGCAACCGATGAGGGCACCGAGGCGGACGTCGCCGGGTTCGAACATCCGCACGACATTGTCGGGGTAGTAGTCATGCCACACGCGAAGTGGGAGGCCGTCGCCGAGTGCACGCGCCGGGCGGCTGTGCATGTGGCCATTCACCAGTCCGGGCATGAGAATCGCTCCGGGCCGACGGATCACAGTGTCGGCGGGCCCCGGGTCTCCGTCGGGTTCGACACCAACGATGGTGTCGTCTTCGATGATGACCATCCCAGGATCGATGATCGTGTTGTTTTCATCCATGGTCAGGACGGTGACGCCCCGAATGACTGTTCTCATCTCATACCTCTTCTCATGTCACAACTCTTTGCTGCTGTTTGGTGAACTCGTTGATTATCGGTGGCAGGACGGTTGGGCTCGACGAGGGCCAAGGTGGTCATCGGCAGCGACTCGTCCGAGCAGTGGCGCATTCGATCGAGCGCGCGCCTCACAAGACCCAGGTCAGGCGCCTGACCCAGTCATGCGGCGCGAAATTCGACGCTCGGCGGCGATCGTGAGCTGGAAAATGATGATGGCTGACAAGGTGGCCACGACGAGCGTGGCCCACAGCAGCCCGATCTGGCGCCGGCCGGCGGCAAAGACAAGCAAGGCGCCCAGTCCTTCGTTGCCGGTCAACCACTCAGCGAGCATCGCTCCGAGCACACCCTTCGCTCCGGCCACGCGAAGCCCGGTGAAGATGTAGGGCACTGCGTGTGGGATTCGCGCGTATCGGAACAGGTCGTACTCGCTAGAACCGTGGACCCGGAACAACTCGACCACCTCGTTCGGCAGCGACCGGAAGCCACGCACTGCAAGGACGAGCACCGGGAAGAATGTCACGATGGTCACGCAGACGATTGCCGTCGACAGGCCGCGTCCCGCGATCAGGACGATCAGGGGTGCGATCGCCACGATTGGGATCGACCGCACGGTGAGAGCCAAGGGCATCAGCGCTCGCTCAGCTGTTGGTAATGCCGTGAACAAGATGGCCAACAGAAGCGCCAGCGTCGTACTCACAGCGAGGCCGCTCCCCGCCTCGAGGATCGTAACCCGGAGTGCGTCGAGGATTGTCCGCCATTCCTCCAGAAAGGACTCGAAGGCCACGGCCGGAGACGCTGCGAGGTACGGGGGCGTGCCGGTCAACTCGAGGAGGAGGACCCAGAGAACGAGTGCGGTGGCCGCACCGAGCAGCCAGGGGGTGGCGCCGCGGACAACAGCGGCCGCGGGGTTGCGTCGGGGAGGGGCCGGCGATGGGCCTACGGTTGTAAGGGCCATGTCTCAGCTCCTCGCAGCGACGGCGTCTTGGTCGTAGTCCCACCGGATGACGAGGCGCTCGACCAGGCCGACGATGCTGTAGAGACTCAGCGTGAGAAACGTTGAAGCGATGATGATCATCCAGAGGTCGCCAGGTTTGTAGCCCGAGAGCGCATTGATCATTGCCAGTCCGAGGCCTCGGTCGGCTCCGCTCCACTCTGAGATGATGGCTCCGAGCACAGCTGATGCAGCTGCAACCTTTAGTCCAGCAAAGATGTACGGCAGAGCCTCGGGAACCGTCAGTAGTCGAAACTGGCTCAGACGAGATGCCGAGAGTTGTTCCATCAACTCCATCCGGGCCGCATCGGTCGAGTTGAATCCCTGGATGCACCCGACCACGACGGGGAAGAAGCCAGCGATGGCAGCGATCGTGATTCTCAGGCTCGGACCGTTGCCGATCCACACGAGCAATACGGGGGCCAACGCGATCAGTGGCACGCTGTAGGTGACGACCGACGCGTTGTAGATCAGGCTGGTTGTCCGAGGCACGATCACGGTGACCAGTGACACCAGGAGCGCAAGGCTGGTGGCGACCCCGAATCCGGTCAAGGCCGCGGTCATCGTTGGTACGACGTGAAACCAGAGATTTCCGGGGTCCTCAGCGAACGCACTCCACGCTTCTGTTGGGGCCGCGATCGAGCTTGGTGGCAGACCAGTCGAAACGATCCACTCCCACAAGACGACCGTGACGACGGCGGTAACCAGGGGTGCCGCTCGACCCTTTAACCACCGGGTGACGAGACCCGATCTCGACAAGCGGTTGCCGTGGGAGGCAGCAATCGGTTCCGCCGGTGCTGTCTCTGCCAGGGTCGTCTGCGTGATGGACGTCATTCCCCACTCCCGAAAAGTGCTCGTCTCAGCGAGTTCTCGACGGCGTTGAACTCCTCGGTGTTCATCATTTCGAGCGTGCGTGGTCGAGGGAGACTGACATCGATGGTCTCGGCGATCCGACCCGGCCGAGCCGAGAGCACATAGACGGTGTCGGCCATGAGGGCTGCCTCACCGATGGAGTGGGTGACTAAGAGTGCCGTGACGCCGGTTTCTTGCCATATCGAGAGCAACTCGATGTTCATTCGTTGGCGAGTGATCTCGTCCAATGCGCCGAACGGTTCATCGAGAAGGAGAACGTCTGGTCGGAGCACGAGCGCCCGAGCGATTGCAACGCGTTGGCGCATGCCGCCGGACAGCTGGCTGGGTCGGGCCGACTCGAACCCCTCCAAACCGACCAACTTGACGAGGTCCTCTGGGCTCGGACCGGTCCAGCCGGCTGTCCGGCCAGAGATTTGCAAAGGCAACCGGACGTTGTCGAGTACCGATCGCCAGGGAAGCAGCGTCGGATCCTGGAACACGAACCCGATCTGGTGTTCTTCCCGGGCTTCCGACGGGGGTCGACCGTTGATTTCGATCGTCCCCGACGTCGGAGGCAGAAGGTCGGCAAGCAGCCTCAACATCGTGGACTTGCCACATCCGCTAGGGCCAAGCAGAGCGCCGAAGCCGCCCCTCGGAAGTGACAGGTTGATGCCCTGAAGGGCAGTCACTGTCCCGGTCGCAATGGGGAACTCTTTGCCGACGTCACGCAGACGCAGGTATGACTCCCGATTGCGGGCCGCTGCCGACTCTGTGCTGTCAGCTACCGAGGGGCGTTGGCTCATGATTACTTTCCGGCCAATGCGCGAGCGTCTTCGAGGACGCTGAAGTCGACGACTTCATCGACCGAGATCGCCTCGTCGAGGAGGCCACCAGCGATCGCCGATTCGATATTGGCCTCGAAGACAGCCGGGTCCATGGTGAGCAGTACGCCGTCAGGGGAGATCAGATCGATCTGGGCCCGATGCTGCTCGAGCATGATCTCGTATTCGGCATCTTCGTCTTGATAGTCCGCCTGAGTGATGCGCACGGTGTCCTCGACGTTGTCGACCGAATACTGCCAACCGGCGAGGTCGGCGGCCATGATCGACACGATGAGGTCACGATTCTCTTCAAGGGTTTCCTGCATCGTGAAGTAGGTGTTGGCGTACGTCGGTTCCCCGAGATCGGAGAGCAGCGTCCAGACCACGTCCACGCCACGAGCCTTCAGCACTGCTCCTTCACTGCTGACGAAGCCCCAGTAGGCGTCGACTGCACCGTCGGGAAGAACCGACGGATCGGGGTTCTTGGGTACGAAGTCGACCTGTGATGGATCGAGGCCTTCGCGCTCCATGAGGGCCTCGATCGTCGGGCGGGAGCCGTCCGACACGGCGACCGTCATGCCGTACATGCCCTCAAGAGTGTCGATCGGAGCATCTGCAAGCGTGATCATGCCGAACGGGCTTTTGAGGAAAGCTGCGCCGAGCGCCACGACAGGGATGCCCTGGCCACGTGCGACGGCGATTTCATTAGAGTCAGCCATACCGATGATCGATGCGCCGCTGGCCACAACGGTGATCGAGTCGACCGAGGGTCCGCCGCCGAGGAGTTCGACGTCGAGGCCGTACTCGTCGTAGTAGCCCTGCTCGGTAGCCATGTACGGACCAGGGAACTGCATGTTCTTAATCCAGGAGAGCTGCATGGAGACCGACTGCGTCTCGACGGACTCCGAGGCCTCGCCGGACGTTTCTTCGGGAGCGGCCGCAGGCTCAGCTGCTTCCACGGCTTCAGCGACTGTGGCCTCTTCGGTGTCTTCGCTGTCGCTGCCGCAGGCGGCGACGAAGAGTGCGCACACCGCAAGGAAGGCGAACAGCCGCGGACGACCGCCGGATGATTGTCGTGGAGTAAATCCACTTGGAAGGAGTGTGGGGGACATCGAAACCTCTTAGGTTGTAGTCGAGTAGCAGTCGCTCGTTGCGACTTTGTATACAATGGCGCGACTTTGTTACCCCGTTGTTTCGGCGACGAGAACTCAAAGTGACGAGCGCCTGACGACCATTGGCAACCCGATTGGGATGCCGATGGTCGTCAGCTGATCACCGACAGATGCGCGTGGGTGATGCGCCAGCCCCGCCCTGTCTCGCGCCATATTTGTGTCCGCAACCCGTGGGACCCATCGGGGCGCGCGAATTCGAGCGTCGCTACCGCTGCGCCTGGTGCGGCGAGCCACACGTCTGCCCGGACGTCGCGACGACCGAGTGCCAGGCCCGGCTTTTGCATACGCCGCATGGCATCAATCTCGCCTGCACCGCGAACGGCACCACGCTCTCCGAATCGCGTGGTGGTAAGGGCGTCATCGAACCATGCAGCTACGGCATCGAGGTCGTCGACTCGTAGGGCCGCGTCGTACGCCGCGATCGCCGCACGTATCTCGTCAAGTGCGTCGGATTCCATTTTCATACCCCATTACGGGCATGCAGAACGTCGTCGCGTGCGGCCTGCTCGATATGTCAACACAGCGTTCACATATCCGAGGGAGTTGTATACAACTACCATTTGTGTGACGATGCGCAAATGAAATTCAACTCTTCGACGTCGTTCGTGCTGCAATCGTCGACTCGTCCCGATGACGGGTCGATGTTCGTTCCGACTACGCCAGAAACAGCGATCTGGGGACGGCTCCCGAATCGGAACGATCCCCCGATTTTGAGGGTGGCGAGCGGGACGACCCTGACGTTCGACACTGTCTCCCACGAAGGAATTCTCGAGGATCAGGGACGCGATCCGGGCTCGTTCTTTGGTGCGCACGGGGTAGCTGGTGACTTCGTACTCGACGACTGTCGTATGTTCGCCTCGTCGACCGTGCAGCACGACCCGTCCGAGGACGGACCTCACGTGATCACCGGGCCGGTCGCGGTCGAGGGTGCCGAACCTGGTGATCTGCTCGCTGCCCGGATGGTCACGCTCGAACCGCGCGCCTCCTACGGCATCGTCTCGAACCGGCACGGCAAAGGAACTCTCCCCGACGAGTTCCCACTCGGCGACCAAGCCGTGGTTTCGACGTTCTGTCCGATCGAACCGAACGGGTCCGGTTTTCGCGGGGTCATCTTCGGCGGCGAGCGAGCGGATGGCACCTCGCCTTCTGTCCGATTCCCACTCGACCCGTTTCTTGGGATCATGGCGGTCGCCACGGACACGAGCGAACGTCTGTCGTCGACGCCACCCGGTGCGCACGGCGGGAATCTCGACATCAAGCGTCTTGCGGTCGGCTCGACGCTGTACCTCCCGGTGCAGCTTCCGGGCGCGATGTTCAGCGTGGGAGATCCGCACTACGCACAGGGAAACGGAGAGGTCGCGTTGACTGCGCTCGAGGCACCGTTGCGCGCCACGATCGAGCTGACCGTCGTCAAGCCTGGATCCTCGTCGTTCGGTCGCGCGCTGTTCGGTCACGCCTTCGCAGAAACCGCCGAGGCGTGGATCGCGATCGGCCTCCACACCGATCTGAACGAGGCGATGCGCATGGCAACACGCCGAGCCCTCGACATCGTGTGCACTCACAGCGATCTCGACCGCGCGACGGCATACGCCTACCTGAGTGCTGCGGTCGACTTCGAGGTTTCCCAAGTGGTCGACGGGGTGAAAGGGATCCACGCGGTGATTCCCAAGTTGGACCTCCGACAATGACCCCGGCTCCGCTGCGTTACTCGCGGTCGCCGGATTTCTCGCCGGCTCGGTCAATGCTGTCGCCGGTGGCGGCTCTTTGATCTCGTTTTCTGCGCTTATCGCTACCGGGCTGCCAGCATTGACCGCCAACGTCACCAACACCGTGTCCGTCTGGCCGGGTTACCTCGGAAGTACTGCCGCATACCGACATGAGTTGGTCAGCCAGCGGCGTCGACTCACACGACTCGGCATCACCGGAGTCACTGGAGCGATCGCCGGATCGATCGTTACTCCTCGTGGCCCCCGAGAGCGTGTTCAACGCAATCGTGCCGATCCTGATCGTCGCCGCATGCGTCCTGCTTGCGTTCCAACTCCGAATCGCCGCTGCCGTGGCCGCCCGCGAGAACCGACGGCCAGGGACCAGCATCAACCTCCAACTCCACGGATCCGTTTTCCTCGCCGCCACCTATGGCGCCTACTTCGGCGGTGGCCTCGGGGTGATCCGGCTCGCAGTCCTCGGGATCTTCGTCGCGGATCACATCCAGCAGACGAACGCGATGAAGACTGCGTTGTCGCTTGTCGTCAACACCGTGGCGTTGTTGATCTTCGCCCTGTTCGCTCCGTTGGCATGGAGTGCAGTGGCGATCGTGGCGCCCGCCAGCCTCATCGGTGGCTACGTCGGCGGTGGCGTTGCGCGCCAGCTGAGTGCTGGCCGGTTGCGTGCTGCCGTCTTCGGACTCGTCGTCGCCGTCTGGCTGATCGTCGACTGATGAAGCCGCCTCGCCCGACAACCGCCGCCGCCGCCCACGGAAGTGCCCGCAGGCCATCGAGCGAGAACGAAGCCTGACACGACAGGTTCGAACGTCCGACCTGGCACCATCCGACCGACTCCGACGGCGCATTCGTCGACGGACGGCTCGTCGCCCACCCGTTTGGCGTCGACGAACGCACGAGCCCGGACGGCCGAGCGGCTTCGGTGACGCCACAAGATGCCAGCCGGACCCCCGTGCCTAAATCGTGCCTAGAAGAACGCTCAACAGGGCGCAATACGGCGCAACAGCGCACAACAACGGCGCTCGAAGAAACCATGGCTGAACAGGACAAATAGCCGATACGCAGCCACGATGCGTCCCGCCTCGAAGCGCTTCCCAAGCTGAATACGCGGGTTCGATTCCCGTCATCCGCTCTGGAAACACCTGGTCAGGGGCTGTTTCTGCCGTGCACTCTTCCGATGCCGTGCCTTCTCTCCAAGAAGGCCTGGCGTACTGCTGCATGTCTTACGATATCTGTAAGCTATACAGCGTGAAGACATCAGCAAGGGTCGACGTGATCTCGATGGTCGATGAGCTGTCAGAGGCACAACACGGCTACTT